>DIVX01000113.1 GCA_002422505.1 Desulfovibrio sp. UBA6121 | reverse complement strand
GCGAATGGGGCCGCGTGGAGGAAATCGGCATGACCTATGTGGTCGTCGCCATCTGGGACGAGCGCCGCCTGATTCTGCCCACCACGTATTTTCTGGAGCGGCCCATTCAAAACTGGACGCGTTCCT
The DNA here is from genome assembly GCA_002422505.1 of Desulfovibrio sp. UBA6121. Classification (GTDB taxonomy): domain Bacteria; phylum Desulfobacterota; class Desulfovibrionia; order Desulfovibrionales; family Desulfovibrionaceae; genus Humidesulfovibrio. The sequence continues at coordinate 37,987 of DIVX01000113.1, read as the reverse complement.
CGGCGAACATCCTGGGCTCGGCCTTTGTCACCCTGGATTACCACGCGGACATTGCGGCCCTGCGCGCCGAGCTGGAGCGCATTTGCCGCGAGGAAGCCGGTGAGCTTTGGGACGGGCGGGTTTGCGTGCTGCAGGTTACCGAGGCCGGGCCCACGGCCCTGACGCTCCGCGCCCTGATCAGTTCCTCCAACTCATCGCGCAACTGGGATTTGCGTTGTCTGGTGCGCGAGCGTTTGGTGTGTTATGTTCAAAAGAACCACCCTGCCGCCCTGCCACGAACGCGCGTGCTTTTGGCGCGGCAAGACAAAACCCCACCCGAGGCGATGCCCACATGAAGAGACGCACAGCCCGGAACATCGACCCCGCCTGGTACAAGGACGCCGTGATCTATGAAGTCCACGTGCGCTCCTTCTTCGACAGCAGCCAAAACGGGCACGGAGATTTCCGTGGGCTCACAAGCAAGCTCGACTACCTGCAGGACCTTGGCGTCAACGCCTTGTGGCTCCTGCCGTTCTACCCCTCGCCCCTGCGCGATGACGGCTACGACATCGCCGACTACTGCGACATCCACCCGGCCTACGGCACCCTTGCGGATTTTCGGGCCTTCCTGCGCGAGGCGCACAACCGGAACATCCGCATCATAACCGAGCTGGTGCTGAACCACACCTCCGACCAGCACGCCTGGTNNTCTACGTCTGGAGCGACACGCCGGAGAAGTTCGCCGGAACCCGCATCATTTTCCAGGACTTCGAAGCCTCGAACTGGACCTGGGACCATGTGGCTGGGGCCTATTACTGGCACCGCTTCTATGCCCACCAGCCGGACTTGAACTACGACAATCCGCTGGTGGAGGCCGAGCTTTTGCGCGTGGTGGACTTTTGGCTGGGCATGGGCGTGGACGGCCTGCGGCTTGACGCAGTGCCCTACCTGTACGAGCGCGAGGGCGCGGGTTGCGAGAACCTGCCGGAGACCTTCGCCCTGCTGGAGCGCTTGCGCGCCCATGTGGACGCCCGGCACCCCGGACGGATGCTCCTCTCCGAGGTCAACCAATGGCCCGAGGACGCGGCCCGCTACTTCGGCCAGGGCGACATGAGCCACATGATATTCCACTTCCCGCTCATGACGCGCCTGTTCATGGCTTTGGAGATGGAGGAACGCGCGCCCATAACCGACATCATGGAGCAGACGCCCGTGATTCCGGAGCACTGCCAGTGGGCGATATTTTTGCGCAACCACGACGAGCTGACCCTGGAGATGGTTTCCGAGGAAGAGCGGGACTTCATGTATCAGGTGTACGCCAACGACCGGCGCGCGCGCATCAACCAGGGCATACGCCGCCGTTTGGCCCCGCTTTTGCGCAACGACCGAAACAAGATCGAGCTCATGAACATCCTGCTCATGACCATGCCCGGCTCTCCGGTCATTTATTATGGCGACGAAATAGGCATGGGCGACAATTACTACCTGGGCGACCGCAACGGCGNNCGTGCGCACGCCCATGCAGTGGAGCCCGGACCGCAACGCCGGGTTCTCGCGGGTCAATCCGCAACGGCTCTATCTGCCAGTGGTCATCGACCCGGAATACCACTACCAGTCCGTGAATGTGGAGAACCAGCAGCGCAACTCCTCCTCGCTGTTGTGGTGGATGAAACAGCTCATCGCCATGCGCAAGCGCCACCCTGCCCTGGGCCGCGGCGACATGACCTTCATCCGCCAAGGCTGCCCCAAGGTGCTGGCCTTCATCCGCAGCCTGGGCGAGGAGCGCCTGCTCGTGGTGGCCAATCTTTCGCGCCACCCCCAGGCCACCCGGCTCGACCTCTCGACCTTTGCCGGACGCACCCCGGTGGAGGCCCTGGGCGGCACCCCGTTTCCGGCAATCACCAGCCAGCCCTACCCGCTGACCCTGGCCCCGCACGGCTGCTATATCCTGGACCTGTCTGGCGCTTACGGCAAAGCCGCCAGGCAGCCTTTCACGCTGGCGTTGCGAAGGGCGGAGTCCGGGGGCGTGCGCTTCCTGGATGCCCGGCTCAAGGCCACGCTGCAGGGCAGCATTCTGCCGGAATACTTGCGCCGCAAGGCCGAGGCGGCAGGCCAGGGCCAGCATATTCTCGCCACGCACCTTCTGGATGCCTTGCCCGTGGGCTCTCCGCGCGCCCCGGCCTGGCTCTGCGTGCTGGAAGTGAAGTATGCCGGCGGCGGCAGCGAAAACCACGCCCTGCTGCTTTCCTTTGTGGATGCGGAGCAGGGGCGGCGGGTGGAGCAGGAACAGCCAAGCCGCTATGTTTGCGCGGTCTATGGCCCCCAGAATGCGGCTCCCCTTGGGCCGGACGGGGCCGGACAGCTGGAGCCGGACGCGGTGGACTGGATTGTGACGGGTGCGGTGGTGGAGGGCGCCGAGGAACGCCGGGCCCATGCCGGGCTGCTCAAGCTCTTTGCCCAGCGTCGGCGCATTCTGGGCAGGCAGGGCGAATTCACCGTGACCCACGGCAGGCGGGGCAAGCAACTGCGCGAGCTGGCCGCCAGCCAGCCGGAATCGGAGCTGCTGCCCGACAATGCCGCCAACATGCTGGTGGTCTACGGCAGGCAGGCGCTGCTCAAGATCTTCCGGCACACGGCGGCGGGCGCCAATCCTGACCTTGAAGTTGTGCGGCACCTGACGGAAAAGGCCGGGTTCCAGAACACCCCCGGATTCTTCGGCGCCCTTGAATATGCGCGGCCGGGCCTGGAACCCGTTGTGGTGGCCATGCTGCGCGGCTTTGTGCAGAGCGAAACCACGGCCTGGGACCTTTGCGCCACGGCGCTGGGCATCTTCTTCAACCACGTGCTGTCGGGCAACATTCCAGCCCAGGACGGCCTGGCCGGGCAACTGCCAGAGGAACCCACAGTCACCGCCATGCGGCTCATCGGGCGGCGCACGGCGGAGATGCACCAGGCCCTGGCCTGGGCCAAAGACGACCCCGCCTTTGTGCCGGAACCCTTTGACAAGGCTTACCGGCGCGCGGTGTTCCAGGACATCAACGGCAAGGCCCGGCGCATTCTGGACCAGCTGGAGCAGGCCCGCCCAGGCCTGACGCCGGAGGAGGGCCTGCTGGCCGAACAGGTGCTGAGCCAGCGCGGACGCCTTGCAGACAGGCTACGCACGTTTCGCGATACTCCGATCCAGGGGCTCAAAATTCGGGTCCATGGCGAATACGACCTGCGGCACCTGCTCTTCACCGGCCGCGATTTCATGGTTGTAGACTTCGAGGGCCGCACCACGCTCTCGCTCTCTGCGCGGCGGCTCAAGCGCTCTCCCCTGCGCGATGTTTGCGACCTGCTGGGTTCGCTGGACAAGGTGGCCAGCGCGGCCCTGCGTGACCCGGCCTTGGCGCGCCCCGAAGACGCAGTGCGGCTGCGCCCTTGGGCCACGCAGTGGAGCGAGCGCATGGGCGGCCACTTTCTGCAAAGCTATTTGGAAGCAGCAGGTACGGCCGATTTTCTGCCCCAGGACCGGGCCGGGCTGGAACGCATGCTCGGCACATTTCGCATTGACCAGGCCTTTTATGAACTTGAGCAAATACTTAGACCACTGCCGCGCTGCGAAATAGGCGCAAGCAGAGGCAGAAGTTTGGGGGCCATGCTCCGCAGCCTGCGCTCCCTGCTCACAAAGCAAACGGACAATTCAAAGGAGGTGCGCTCATGAGGGATTGGACGCAGCTATTGCGCTCGCGCGAATTTCGCAGCCTGCTCGCCGCGCCGCACAAGCTCTTGATGCTTGACTATGACGGCACCCTGGCTCCCTTTACCGCGGACCGGAGCAAAGCCGTTCCCTACCTTGGCGTGCGCAGGCTGCTTGATGGTTTGACCCGCAGCCAGGGCTGGCGGGTGGTCATCGTTTCCGGCCGGCCCACGGCGGACGTAGCGGCCTTGCTGGGCCTGGAGCATCCCGTGGAGATTTTCGGCTGCCACGGCGGGGAACGGCTGGAACTTTCCGGCGTGCACACGCGCATGGAGCTGGACGCCCCCCTGGACAAAGCCTTGAGGGACGCGCGCTTCTGGGCCGAGGGCCAAGGCCTGGGGGAACACCTGGAGTTCAAGCATGGCTGCCTGGCCTTGCATGTGCGCGGCATGACCCCGCAACGCGCGGCAGAGGTCTTGGTGGAAGCCAGGCACGTTTTGGGGCGCATTGCCGCCAACGCTGGCGCCGAAGTGCTGGCCTTTGACGGCGGGGTGGAGCTGCGCTCCGCCACCTTCAACAAGGGGCAAGTGGTGGAGCGCCTGCTGGCTGAGGAAGCCGCAGCCCATGGCGAAGATTTCGCCGCCGCCTACCTGGGCGACGACCTGACCGACGAGGACGCCTACAAGGCCCTGACGGGCAAGGGACTTTCGCTGCTCGTTTCGCGCAAGCGCAAGCCCAGCCGCGCCAGCCACCTCTTGCGACCGCCTGGAGACATGCTGGAGTTCCTGCAATCCTGCCTTGTTTCCGGCAACGCGCCCATTGCCGCCGCGCAGGCGGGCGGGCAGGAATTCGCTGTTGCTCAGCAAGGAGAACAGATGCCAGGGCGCCTCATCGTGGTTTCGAACCGGCTGCCCGTAACCCTGGTGCGTGAGGGCGAAAACTGGACCGTGACGGCTGGCAAAGGCGGGCTGGTCACAGCCCTGGCACCGGTGCTGCGCGACCGAGGCGGGCTTTGGGTGGGCTCCTCAGGCCAGGTGGGCGAGGGCGATCCCTCTGCCCCGTTCGCCCAGTTCTCCAAAGAGGCCGGGTACAGGCTGCTGCCCATAGAGCTTACGGAGGCCGAGCACCGGAATTACTACGAGGGATTTTCCAATGAAATCATTTGGCCCCTGTTTCATGACTTCCAGTCGCGCTGCAACTTTGTGCCGGATTACTGGATAAGTTATCTGGACGTGAACCGGAAGTTTGCCCGCACAGTGGCCGAAAATTCCCACCCGGACGATTACATCTGGATCCATGACTACCACCTTATGCATGTAGCGCATTTTCTTAAGGAACAGGGAGCGACCAGACGCTGCGGCTTTTTCCTGCACATTCCTTTTCCGGCACCAGACATCTTCCTCAAGCTGCCCTGGCGCAAGCAGGTTCTGCTGGCCCTTTTGGAGCATGAACTTGTGGGCTTCCAAACCCTGGGGGACCGCAGAAATTTCGTGCGCTGCCTGCAGGTGCTTTTCCCGCGCACAGAGATCTGGGGGCGGGGCTCCGTTGTTACCGTTGGGGTCAATAACCGCAGCGTGCGTGTCGGCTCTTTCCCCATAAGCATCGATTTTGCGGCCTTTGCAAAACTGGCCGCAAAACGGGAAACGGCCAAGGCCTCGACCAAAATCCGGGAAGCCTTCAAGGACTGCAAGATTCTGCTGGGGGTGGACAGGCTCGACTATTCCAAAGGCGTTCCGCAGCGGCTGGCGGCGGTTCGCAATGCCCTGACACGCTATCCGGAGCTGCGCAACCGCATCAACTACGTTCAGGTGCTGGTGCCAAGCCGCGAGGGCGTAAGCGAATACCAGGAACTCAAAAACGAGATAGAACGCCTGGTGACCCAAATCAACGGCGAATTCACCGTGCCCGGCTGGGTGCCCATTCACCACCTTTACAGAAACCTCTCCCGGCCCGAATTGGTGGCCTACTACCGCGCCGCAGACATCGCCCTGGTCACGCCCCTGCGCGACGGCATGAACCTGGTTGCCAAGGAATACTGCGCCAGCAATGTGCACGAGACCGGCGCGCTGATTCTAAGCGAGTTCGCCGGGGCTGCGGCGCAATTCCAGCGCCTGGGAGCGTTTTTGGTGAACCCCTACGACATTCAAGAAGTGGCCGACGCGCTGAATGCGGCCTGCCAGCTGCCCGTGCTGGAGCGCAAAATGCGCATGCACAAACTGCGCGAGAACGTGCGCCGCAACAACATTTCCGGCTGGGTGGACAGCTTTCTGGGGGCGGCGTTCTCCCGTCACCTGGAAGACTTCACCCCCCTTGAAACCGTGCAGTTTCATGAGAAACGCCCCCTGGCGCCGGTGCCCGAGCCCTCTTGAACAGGAGCCTCCCAGGCCGACAGCCCAGCGCATGCTTCAGAAGTCCGATGATCTGCTCCTCGCTGAACCTGCTCTTCCTCATGTTCGTGGTCTCCTTCGCCGGAGTCACAAACATATAGCTGGGATACTAAACGGGGAGAAGGTCACGCAGCACCAACCACAAAACAGCAAAAGCCCCTGGAGCGCTTCCGGGGGCTTTCGCTTGTGGCGCGCGCTCTGGACCGGTGGCCGCAATTCGCGCCTTGTGCCCGGTCGTCCGGGCGGCTATTATCACCCGGTCGTCCGGGCGGCTATCATCACCCGGTCGTCCGGGCGGCAGGCACGCGCCGCAGCAGCGCACCAACAACACGACCACAGGAGACGCAGTGAAGCGCATCGACATGCAAAGCTGGGACAGACGCGAGCAGTACAGATACTTCAGCGGCATGCAGTGGCCTTACTGGGCCCTCACCTGCGAGCTCGACGTCACCCCGGCGCGCGCCTTCATGAAGGACCGGGGCATCGGCTCCTACCTGGGCATGATCTACCTGGTGGCCAAGGCGGCCAACCAGATCCCGGAGCTGCGCCTGCGCATCGAAGGCGGCGAAGTGTACGAGCACGATCTCGTGCACCCGTCCTTCACGGTGCAGAACACGCGCGGGCAACTGGCCTTCTGCAAGGCGCGCTTTAGCGCGGACCCGGACGAATTTCTGGCCCGCACGCGGGAGCTGATGGACCGCGTGAAGACCGCGCCGGAACCGCCCCTGCAGTACACCGGCCAGGACGAGCTCTACCTGAGCTGCCTGCCCTGGGTGCACTTCACCTCTGTAAGCCACCCCATGAACATGACCCCGCAGGACGCCATTCCGCGCATCACCTGGGGCCGCTTTGAGCCCAAGGGCGACGGCACCGTGCTGGCCGTGAACCTGCACGTGCACCACGGCCTGGCCGACGGCCTGCACGGCTCGCAGTTCATGCTGGCCCTTGGCGCACTCTGCGCCGAGCCGGAGACGGGCTTCGCCGGGCTGAACGCCTAGCAGCGGGCTGTACGGCGCTGGGCGCAAACCACCCGGCCCGATTCGACTCGACTCGGCTCGACTCGGCTCGACTCGACTGGCGGGCGGGCGAACGGGCGGACGGACAGAAATGCTGCCCTGCGACATCCCTGTTGAAGACGCATCAAAAACACAGCAGGGCGACTTGTCGGCTTTTCTTTGGACTCTGGCCAGCGGCGCGGCGCCCGTGGTGCGGAGTTTCGGGAAAGCGCCCTACGTGCCCGGCCCGGCCCGGCTCGACTGGCTGGCTGGCAGGCCAGCCGCAACGCAGCGCCGGATGATTTCGGCGGAAGCAGCATTCATTGGGCCAGCGGGGCCGACTCGTCGGTTTTTTTCTTTGGACTCTGGGCTACGGCGCTGCGTAAGGCTTGGTGCGGGTATGCCTGGGGTCAAACACGCAGCCAAACACGCGGTCAAGCGGGTGCCCGGCAGCGCACGCAAGCCTTGTTTACTGCGGCCCAGGCCGCGGGGTCTGCCGCTCTAAAAGCCGGATAAGCGCGCGCATGCGCCTGTAGCGCACCACGCCAAGGGCGAAGGTGACAAACGAACACGGCACCAGGGCCCAGCCCGCGACGGTGAAGGCGAAGTGGTCGAAAAAATGGATGAAGGTGACGGCCACGGCCAACTGCGTCAGGGCCGTGCGCTGGTAGGCCAGAAAGGTGCGCTCGTTGGCCAGGATGGACCGCACGGCGGCCAGCCGCTCCCGCAGGTCGAAGCTGCCCGGACCGGGCGTTTGCGAAGCGTCGCGCATATGGCTGCCTCCCCTCGCGCGCTAGCGCTCCATGTGGGTGCCTATGGTCTCCTGGGCGCGGCCAACGTCCAGCGGGCGGGAGAAATAGAAACCCTGCACGCACTCGCAGCCCAGGGCGTGCAGCATGGCCGCCTGGCTGCTCTCCTCCACGCCCTCGGCCACCACGTCCAGCCCCAGGCTGTGGGCCAGGGCCACAATGGCGCGCACAATCTCCTGGTTCTCCGGGTCGAGCCCCAGGCGGCCCACGAAGCTGCGGTCCACCTTGAGGGTATCCACCGGGAAGCGTTGCAGATAGGACAGCGACGAATACCCGGTGCCGAAATCATCGATGCTGATCATGACGCCCAGGGCCTTGAGCCGCTTGAGCATCACCAGGGCGCTCTCGGCGTTGACCATGATGTTCGACTCGGTGATTTCCAGCTTCAGGCGGTCGGCGGGCAGGCGCGTACGGCGCAGAATCTCTGAAACCTGCTCCACCAGCGCGTGCTGCATGAACTGCTTGTTGGAAAGGTTCACGGCCACAAAAAGCTTGCGCGCTGCCGGGTCGCGCTCGCGCCATTCGGCCAGGTCGGCGCAGGCGCGGGTAAGCACCACCCGGCCCAGGTCCAGTATGATGCCGGTTTCCTCGGCCAGGGCGATGAACGAGCCCGGCCCCACCATGCCGCGCTCCGGGTGCGCCCAGCGCACCAGGGCCTCAAAGCCCACCAGCCGCGTGCTCGAAAGGTCCCATATGGGCTGGTAGTGGACCACGAACTGCCCCAGCTCCAGGGCCCGGCGCAGCTCCTGCTCCAGGGTCAGCCGCTCCACGGCGTGCAGCAGCATGCGCGGGGTGAACACCTTGAACCGGCCCCGGCCACTGGTTTTGACCGTATGCAGGGCGATGGCCGCGCTTTGCAGCAGGTCTTCCGCGCGCTCAAAGGCGTTGGGCGAAAGCACAATGCCGAAGCTGGCGGCGGTCTGCACCTCGTGCCCGGCCACGGGCACCGGCTCCATCACCACCTGGCGCAGACGCTTGACGATGCGGATGGCCTCGCCGGGGGTGGCCAGCTCCTCCAGCAGCAGGATGAACTCGTTGCCGCCGAAGCGCGCCACGGTATCCAATCCGCGCAGGGTGGTTACGGCGCGGCGCGCCACCACCTCCAGCACCTGGTCGCCCACGGAGTGGCCCAGGCTGTCATTTATCACCTTGAAGCGGTCCAGGTCCATTATGACCACGGCATAAAAGACGTCGTCGCGCCGCTTGCAGCGCTCCAGCGCCTGCTGGATGCGGTCCAGCGCCAGGGTGCGGTTGGCCAGGCCGGTGAGGGAATCGTACAGGGCCTGGTGGCGCAGCTTGGCCTCGAACTCCAGGCGCTCGGCCTCACGCGTGGCCAGGGCCAGGGCCATGTTGTCGAAGGATTCCGCGAGCCTGCCCAGCTCGCCTTCATCGTGCCCCAGGCCGGAGCGGGCGTCCAGATCGCCCTGGCCCACGCGGCGGGCGGCGGCGGTAAGCCTGTGCACCCGGCGCATGATGAGCAGGTTGCCCAGCATGACGGCCAGAGCCACGGCCAGCATGGTGGCCCCCACCATGAGCGCCACGTTGCGCGCCTTGACGCGCCGCATCTCGGCCAGGGCCTGGATTTCGGGTATGCCCACACGCAGCAGCAAAAAGGTCGGATCATCCTTGTGCATGCGCACGCGCTTCACGGCGTAGAGCCTGCGCACGCCGTCGGCCCCTTGGGCCACGGTCATGCCTTCTTCGCCAACATCCAGCAGGCCCTCCCAAACGGGGGTCTGCTCGGCCAGGCCCACCCAGCGCTCGGCGTCCGGGTAGCGGAACAGGCGCATGCCCCCGGAATCGGAAAGCGACATGGACGAGCCCTCGGGCAGGCCTGCGGAGTTGAAGCGCTGCGCCAGGGAGCCCAGGTCGAAGCTGGCCGCCACCACGCCCGTCAGCTCGCCCCCTGCGTCGAACACGGGCTGGGCGAAGGTGATGACGGGCCGACCGGTGTTCAGGCCCGCCTCGTACTCGCCCACGGAGAAGGCCCTGGTGCGCAGCGCATCCTTGAAATATTTGTGGTGCGAAACATCCACCGTGCCAGGATACGGGAAGGAGAGGGCGAAGACCTTGCCGGAAACGGTGCTGAGCGACAGGCTGGCATAGGCGGGGTTCTGGCGGTTCAACTGGTTCAGCAGGGCTGAGGCGCCGCGTTTATCCATTTCGCGGATGGTGGGCACCTGGGCCAGGGTGGTAAGCAGCACGCGGGCGTACTCTTCCACCTGCTCAAGGTCGCCCGCCATGCCGGCGGCCAGGTGCATGGTGGCCTGATTGGCCTTGTCCACGGCCTGGCTCTCCAGCTCCTGCCCGCTCCACCACACCAGCCCCAGGGCGGGAATGGCTGCGGCCAGCACAAGCAGCAGCAAATGCGTGCGGATGGACCAGCTGAAAAATGACCTCATACGCCCCCTGCCGCGCCGGAACAGTCCCTTCCGTGCAGCTCAAAAAAGCCTGATGATGCTATAGAGTAGCACTGCGTACTCAATTCCACGGCGCAAGTCCAGGCACTTGGGGAAAGCACAAGAGAATTCAGGTAAATATACGTAGGACGAGCCAAGCCGGGAAACACCGCCCGCATTGCAAAAGCCCCGGCCCTGTGGCATAGGCCGCACAGGCGGAAAGTCCCCCTGCGGCAGCTGTGGCACCCACAACAGAGCAAGCGAGGCACATGAAACTCTCGGCCAAGGCGCGCTACGCCGTGCGCATCCTTCTCGACCTGGCCCAGCATGACGCGCGCGGACCCATCCGCACCGCAGACATCTCCGAACGCACCGGCGTCACCGTGCGTTTCATCGAGCAAATCTTGAAGCCCCTCAAAAAGGCCGGGCTGGTGCAAAGCACCAGGGGCGCCGCCGGGGGCTACACCCTGGCGGAAAAGCCGGAGTCTATCAATCTGGCCCGCGTCATCCGCACCATTGAAGGCGGGCTCAGCCTTACGCGCTGCTGCGATACCCCAGGGAACTGCGCCCGGGTGGACACCTGCCGCACCCACCGCGCCTGGGTGCACGTTACGCAGGTTATGGAAGCCGAGCTTGCGGCCATTTCCCTGCGCGACCTGCAGGACGACGAAAACCCCGACGGCCCCGGCCCCTGCGCGCCCTGACGCCCAACAATCAACGCCCGCAAAAAAGCCGACGAGTTTCCCCGTCGGCTCAAAAATCCGGCGTGCACGCTTGGCGCGCCGCAGCCGGGCTCCCGGCTACAGAACGATGGGCTCCCTGGGGGGAGCCGCCTTGCCCGAGAGATAGCCCTGGGCGGTGCCGAAAAGGCGCTCGCTGGCGGCCTCGGCAATGCGCAGGGCCTCGCGCCCCTTGGGGTTGACCTCCAGCGCGGCCTGCGCGTCGGCCAGGGCTTCCTTCCAGGCGCGGCGGCCCAGCTCGGCCTTGGCCAGGCGCACCAAAAGGTCCTCGTTGGGGCCAAAGCGCCGCAAGGTGGCCCGCACGACCTCCTCGGCCTTGACGTGCTCGCCCAGGGCCTCCTGGCACTGGGCCAAAAAGGAGTAGGCGCGAATGTCCGTGGGCGCGCCTTCGATACTTTTCTGGAAGTATTCCACCGCCTCCGACACCAACCCGGCCAGCATCAACCGGTTGCCCAGGTCCACCAAGAGGCCCGGCTCGTCGCCAAAGTTCTCCATGGCGCGGCGAAAGAACTTGCGGGCCTCAAGGGGCTGCTTGTTGTCCAATTCGGTCTGGCCGGAAAGCACCAATTCGTCCAGCTCGGCCAGGCGCTTGCGGCGCTCCTCCACCTGGGCCTTGCCCATGATGGTTTCCAGCACATCGGCCATGCGGGTAAGCCCGGCGGAAAGCTCCCGCTCCTGGCCTTTCTTGTAGGCAAGCCCGGCGGGCACGGCGCGCTTAAGAACCTCCTGCTCGCCCAGCAGGCGCACGGCCTCCTCCATGAGAATGCCGATTTCGATGCGCTCCCGGCCGAAGATCTGCGAGCCCGCAAGCATGCCCAGGGCCTGGGCCAGCACGCGCATGCAGCGCAGAATGTCTTTGCGTTGCAGGTAGAATTTGGAGCGCGCGATCTGCTCGCGCACATTTTTCGGGCTGGCTTCCATGCTCTGCTCCCCCTTCCGCCGGGCTGGCTAACGGCGCAACGCGCCGCCGGACCGGGCGGGTTGCTTTGCGCATACCCCAGCTTCAACGCATGATCAAGCAATCCTGACCAAAAGCCGCCCCGTGGCTTGCGGCCTCCGCCCCCTTGCGCCGGGGCGGAAGCGCTGCTACGCAGAACAAAGAATCGCCGCCCGGCCTCAAGGAGCACGCATGAAGATCCTGAACATCGAAGGCCGCTATTTTGTGGATGCCTTCCGCAGCCTGGGGCACGAGGTGCTGACCCTGGGCCAGGGGCCGGGCTTTGACGTGCCCCTGACGGAAATGCTCTCCATGAAGGGCCTGTGGGAACTCATGGAGGGGCGCGGCTTCCGGCCCGACATGGCCCTGTGGTGCGACCAGTGCTGCCCGCCCCTGGTGCTGGGCCTGGAAACCCTGCCCTGCCTCACTGTGGGCTTTTCCATCGACCAGTACTGCAACCCCTGGCACGTGCCCCTAAGCGCCGGGTTCGACATCCTGCTGGCGGCCCAAAAGGATTACCTGCCCCTGTTCAAGGACCCCCGCCTGCCGCGCCGGGCCGAGTGGTTCCCCCTGTTCTGCGACCTGGAGCAGGACCTGGACCCCGGCCTGGAGCGCGAGATCCCCGTGGGCTTTGTGGGCACCCTGGACCCGCCGCTGAACCCCGGACGCAAGCCTTTTCTCGACACCTTCCGGCGCGGCGCGCCGCTGGTGCTGCGCCAGGGCGATTTCCGCCCGGTGTTCGGCCGCAGCCGCATGGTGCTGAACCAATGCGCCGTGGGCGAGCTGAACTTCCGCATTTTCGAGGCCATGAGCTGCGGCGCGGCCCTGCTGACCGAGGACTGCGAAAACGGCCTGCGCGAGCTGTTCACCCCTGGCGAGGACCTGTACGTGTATCCCCGCGGCGACGCGGCGGCGGCGGCGGCAACCGCCCGCCAGGCCCTGGCCTCGGCGGAGCTGGCCCAGGTGGCCAGAAGCGGGCGGGACAAGACGCGCCGCCTGCACTCCAACCTGGCGCGGGCCAAGCGCATTCTCTCCCTGGCGGAAACCGCCCTGCGGCAAAGCGCCCCGCATTGGCGGCGCGACAACGCCGCCCTGGTGCGCGAGGAAACCGCGCGCGCCTACGGCATGCTGGCCACAGACGAAGCCCTGCGCCTGCCCGAGGGCCTGCGCGCCCACTTCGCCCGGCTTTCAAAGCGCCTGGACCAGGGCTGAGAGCAGGCGCGCAGCTTGCCCGCAGACCGCATTTGATGCATGATGACGCGGTGTTCCCCGCAGCGGGGCGCGCTGCCGCACAGTACGCCGGTGGAAAAGCAGCCAACGCCCCGGAGCACAAGCCGACCGCCGGAGGCGAACAGGCGGCCCAGGCCCGCAAGCGCGCCAGCGCAACCAGTACAACAAAGCACCACGCCAGGAGGCCCCATGGCCCTACATCCCCTCGCAGGCAAACCGGCCCCCAAAGACATCCTCGCCGACATTCCGCGCCTGCTGGCCGACTATACCGCCGTGCGCCCGGACCCGGCCGACCCGGCCCAGTTGGTGAGCTTCGGCACCTCCGGCCACCGGGGCACAAGCTCCGGCGGCAGCTTCAACGAAGAGCACATCCTGGCCATCAGCCAGGCCATTTGCGAGCACCGCAAGGCCGCCGGAATCTCCGGCCCGCTCTACATGGGCATGGATACCCACGCCCTTTCACGCCCGGCACTGGAAACGGCGCTGGAGGTCTTCGCCGCAAACGGGGTGGAGGTCATGGTCCAGGCGGGCCTGGGCTACACGCCAACGCCGGTCATCTCCCACGCCATTTTGACGCACAACCGCGCCCAGGGCGCGGCCAGGGCCGACGGCGTCGTCATCACGCCCTCGCACAACCCCCCGCAGGACGGCGGCTTCAAGTACAATCCGCCCGAGGGCGGACCGGCCGACACAGCCACCACCAAGGCCATCCAGAACCGCGCCAACGAACTGCTGCGCGCAGGCGCGGGCGCAATCAAGCGCATGCCCTTCGCCCGCGCCCTCAAGGCCGACAGCACGCACCAGCACGACTACATCCGCCCCTACGTGGACGACCTGGGCAACATCCTGGACATGGAGGCCATCGCCGGGGCGGGGCTCAAAATCGGGGCCGATCCGCTGGGCGGTTCCGGCGTGCAGTTTTTGGAGCCCATAGCCGAGCGCTGGGGCCTCAACCTCACCGTGGTCAACAAGACCGTGGACCCGACATTTTCCTTCATGACCGTGGACAAGGACGGCAAGATCCGCATGGACTGCTCCTCGCCCTACGCCATGCGCTCGCTCATCGGCCTCAAGGACAGCTTCGACGTGGCCTTCGCCAACGACCCGGACTTTGACCGCCACGGCATTGTGACGCGCAGCCACGGCCTTATGAACCCCAACCACTACCTCGCCGTGGCTGTGGACTATCTTTTCCGCAACCGGCCCGGCTGGCGGGAGGACGCCGCCGTGGGCAAAACCGTGGTCTCCAGCTCCATGATCGACCGCGTGGCGGCCAGCCTGGGGCGCAGGCTCTCGGAGGTGCCCGTGGGCTTCAAATGGTTCGTGGACGGCCTACTGGACGGCTCCTACGGCTTCGGCGGAGAGGAAAGCGCCGGGGCCAGCTTCCTGCGCAAAGACGGCAGCGTGTGGACCACGGACAAGGACGGCATCATCATGGGCCTGTTGGCGGCGGAAATTACCGCCCAGACCGGGCGCGAACCGGGCGAGGCCTATGCGGAGCTCACGGCGCGCTTCGGCAGCCCGGTGTACGAACGCCTGGACGCCCCGGCCAGCCCGGCGCAGAAGGCCGCCTTCACCCGCCTCAGCCCGGAGATGGTCGCGGCGGACACCCTGGCGGGCGAGGCCATCACCGCCCGGCTGACCCGCGCCCCCGGCAACGGGGCCGACATCGGCGGGCTCAAGGTGGTGGCGCAAAACGGCTGGTTCGCAGCCCGGCCCTCCGGCACGGAAAACATTTACAAGATCTACGCCGAAAGCTTCCTGGGGCAAGAGCACCTGGAGCAGCTCAAGGCCGAGGCCCAGGAGATCGTCAACTCGGCCTTCCGCGCGGCCGGAGCCTAGGCAGGAGGATCATGCCCCAGCATTCCAGCGCGACATGCCCCTGGCGCAACGCCACGGCGCGGGAGCTTCCCCCCGCATGAGCCGCGCCGCGCGCCCAGTGGGCGAGGCCCTGCGCCGCCTGCTGCACACGGGCCAGCAGGACGCCGCACGCCTGCTGCCGGAGTTGCTGACCCAGGCGCAGGAGCTCATCGCCGCCGCCCACGGCCCCCAGGGCGCGCTGGGCGAAGCCGCCGCCGCTGCCGGGGAGTGCACGTGCCTCCTGGCCGCCTGCCTGCGCACCCAGCGCGACCCCCTGCTGATGAACCGCCTGTTCCAGGCCCTGGTCATGGCGGGCAGGCTGGGCCGCGCCTACGCCGCGCAGCATGTGCAGTCGCGCGCGCTGCCCCTGCCGCAGTTTTCCGCCCTGCTCCAGGCCCTGCCCGGACGCGACTTTCTGGCCATGCTGAACGACATGCTGTTGGATAGCCCCAGCGACGACAAGCAGCTGGCGGCCTGGCTGCGCACCCTTTTGCCCGCGCCCGGCCGCCTGGACGGCCGCGAGGCCCTGCACTTTCTCAAAACCCTGGCTCCTTCGGCCAACGGCGGGGGCGCGGCCCTGGCCCGCCCCCTGCGCGAGGCCCTGCTGACGGCCGGCCTGGGCGAAAGCCTGGTGCAGGCCCTGGCGGGTTCGCCACGGCCCGCCACGGCGGGGGTGCTGCTGCTGGCCGTGGAGCCCCTGGGCACCCCGGTGCTTCAGGCCGAGGCCCTGGCCTATGCCCTGCGCGCCGCCGGAACCCAGGGCCCCAACCTTTTGCCGCCGCTTTTGGCCGCCCCGCCCAGCCTGGAGCCGCGCGACGCCGCCCTGGCCATGGAGATGCGCCGCCTGGCCCTGGGGGCAGACGCCCCCGCGCAACTGCTCGGCGCGGCGCAAACCGAACCGGAAATGCTCGGCCTGGTGCTGGCCGACCTGATGGCCGACGGCGGCCCGCACGCCCAGGCGGCCTTGCGGCTCTTCCCGCTTTTGCCGCGCCTGGGGGTGGAATCGGCCCTGGCCGCCCTGCCCCCGGAGGAACACGCAGCGGTCTATGCGCGCCTGCTGGACTCCCTGGCCGTGCTGGACCCGGACTTTCTGCGCCGTGCGGCCAAAGTCATGGGGCCGGTGCTCGGCCTTGGCGGGGCCGCAGCCCAGGCCCTGGCGGAGCTGCTGCGCGCCGGGCCTGGTCGCGGCACAGCGGCGCTGCTTGGCGCTGCCGCCTGGAACAAGAGCTTCGCCCCGGCGGGCCCGGCCCAAAGCCCGCCCAAAAGCGCCAGCCGCCGCGCCAACCTGGCCGAGACCCTGCGCAACACCGGCGCCCAGCTCAAGGACCAGGACTTCAGCCACGCCAGCGTCTCCGGCGAGGTGGTGGAAAACGTCAGCCTCAGCGGAACGGAGCTTTCCCACTCGCGCTTCACGGGCGTTGTGTTCCGCCGCGTGCGCATAAGCGCTTCGCAGCTTTGCGCCTGCGCCTTCGAAGACTGCGTGTTCCAGTCCTGCGCCTTTTCCGGCGCGGACTTCGCCCACAGCCACTTCCGCGCCTGCCGCCTGAGTGATGTGAGCTTCGAGGGCTGCGACCTTTCCCACGCGCGCCTGGAGGGCTGCGCCCTGGCCGCCTGCACCCTGGCCGACACCAGCCTGGCCGGGGCCTGGCTGGTCAAAACGCGCCTCGACGCCCTGGCGCTACGCACCAGCTCCCTGGCCGGGGGCCGCATTCTGGAATGCGCCCTGGCCCGCGTGGGCTTTGCCCGCTGCCAGCTTACGGGCCTGCTGCTGGAAAAAAGCGTTTGCCGCGAGTTGCAGCTTGCCGCCTGCACCCTGGCCCACGGGCGTGTGCTGGGCTGCGAGTGCCTGGACCTTGGCATTACGCGCTCGCCCGCGCCTGGGCTGTTTGTACTGGGCGGCCACACGGACAATCCGCGCCTGGCTCAGGCCGAGGCCGCCACCCGGGCCCGCTGCGCGCACGGGGCCTGCAGCGGGCAGACCGAGCTGGACCCGGCCCTGCGCGAAGGTCCGGGGGCCGCCTTTGTGCGCGCCAGCGTAAACGCTTTTCTGCGCGTGGACGAGGCCCGCCGCACCCTGAACGCCATGCGCGGCCAGGATCAGCGCCGCCGCGAGCAGGCCCTGGAGCGCTTGAGCGAACCCCAGGCGCAGCTCATGGCGCTTTTGCCAGCCCTGCTGGCCACCAATGTGTTCGAACGCGCCCAAAACATTGCGGACGTTCCTTTTTGCGTCATTGCCGGGCACGCGCGCCAGGGCCTGCCCACGCGGGAGCAGCGCGCCCAGCTGGAGCGGCTTTTCCCCGGCCAAAGTCTGCCCCGCGCCGCCAAGGAGCTGCCCGAACCGGCCCTGGTGCTGGAGGCCGTGTACGCCATCGGCTCCCTGGGCTCCGTGGCCCAGCGGCCCTCCTCCGACGTGGACTGCTGGGTCTGCGTGAGCCCCGGCCCGGTGTGTGGAACGGGCGCGGCCAATTTCGCCGATGCCCGCGCCGGGCTGGCGAAAAAGCTTGCCGCGCTGGAAACCTGGGCCTGGGAGCTCTTCGGCCTGGAGATGCACTTTTTCCCCATGGCCATGGAGGACGTGCGCCAGAACAACTTCGGCATGAGCGACAAGGAAAGCTCCGGCTCGGCCCAGGCCGCCCTGCTGAAGGAGGAATTCTATCGCACGGCGCTCAAGCTGGCCGGGCGCGACCTGCTCTGGTGGGCCGCGCCGCCCACGGCCACCCAGGCCGGGGCCAAGGCCCTGCTGGACGAACTTTCCCGGCTGGCCCCGCGCACGGCGGCGGAACTGGTGGACCTGGGCCAGCCGCAGCCCATCCCCCCGCAGGAATATTTCGGGGCCTGCCTGTGGCAGATGGTGAAAGCCCTGCACAGCCCGTACAAGTCCGTAATGAAGCTGGGCCTGCTGGAAAAGTACGCGGACCAGGGCCAGGATACGCGCCTTTTGTGCGACCGCATCAAGGAGGCGGTGCTGCGCGGCCGCAGGCTGGCCGAGGACGTGGACCCCTACCTTTCGCTGTTCACGTCCATCCACAAGCACTACCGGCAGCAGCAGGCCGAGGGCAGTCTGGCGCTCATCGGCGAATGCCTGCGCCTGAAGGCCGACGTGGCCCCGGAGGACCTGCCCGCAGAGTTCGCCGCGCCCGCCCTGGCCGCGCCCACCGGGGCCGAGGCCGGAGCCTTCGCCGCCGCCCTGCGCCTGGGCGTTCTGGTCAACCAGTTCATGATCTCGGCCTACCGGCGCATTCAGGAGGGCCTGCGCGCCCACCGGGGCGCGGCCCAGATAAGCCCGGAGGACCTGACCCGCCTTGGGCGGCGCATTGCCGCCAACTTCGCCCAGCACCCGCACAAGGTGGACCTGGTGCCCTTTCTGTCCGACGAAATCGCCTTCACCGAGCTGTTTTTCTACGCGGAGAAAGCTCCGGGCAAGCGCGCCATTTGGGGCGTAAAAGGCAAGGACAAGGACTCCGGCAAGGCTGCGGTGGAATCCCTGGCGCCCATCCGGCGCGATGCCGACGTGGTGCGCCTGCTGGCCTGGCTTTTGTTCAATGGACTGTACGACCCCCGGCAGGTGCTGCAAGCCGAGCGCAGCATTGCGCCCATCGCCCTGCTGGACCTGCAGGCCCTGCTGGCCGACGTGGCCGCCTTTTTCCCCCGGCGCGCCACTCTGGAGCCGGACCTGGACGAATACCTGAAGCCGGAGCGCGTGGTGCGGGCGTATGTCATCGCCAACCTGCCCGTGCCCACGGACAAGAACAGACTGCTTACGGCCTCCGTGCTTTACGCCACCAATTGGGGAGAGGTTTTCGCCCAGACTTTCGACAACCCACCCCTGACCCTGCAGAAGGCTTCCCTGGCCTTCCTGCGCGAAAATCTGGCCCGACCCATCACCCCGCACACAGAGCTGCGCGTCTTTCAGCCCAAGAAATCCGCCGCGCCCCGGCTCAAACTGGCCTAACCCCCATGCGCGGCCAAAAGAACACCACGGGCCCTGCCCCGGCGGCCAGAAAAAAACCCGGCGGAAAAGCAGCACCCCGGCGCGGCAAAGGGCCCTGCGCCAGTAGACAAGAGCCCGCGCTCCGGGTAGGGGGGGCCGGACGGCTTGACCCGTCCCGCCCGCCACGCCGGGCGCAGCACCCAAAAATCAATGACGCCGTTTACGAGGAGGACACATGAAAAACGCCTACAGAAAAAAGCTCGACCGCGCCGCCACGCTGATTCGCGAGGTTTTTTCCGATCTTGAGAGCGAAGAATCCGCCGATTTCGACGCCTTCGGCACCCGTCTCGACGACCTTGCGGGCGAGATTGAGGACATTCTGCTTGAGGACGAGGACAAGGCCGACGACGACGACGGCGGCGACCTGGACGACGACGAGTAGGCCCCTTTCCGGGCCGTGCGGCACGCTGCGCAGCAAGGCGGGCGGGGCGATAACGGCGCGGAACATGAAAGCGCCCCCGGCACAGGCTGGCGGCGCTTTTTTTGCGCCCTGCGCCGGGCGATTGAAAGCAGTGGGGCGAAAAAGCGGCGGGGCGGGCGGTTCCTTAACCCCGGCGCGGGGGCGTTTTTCCGCCGGGCTTGGGGATGACGGCGGTGGCCAGCCAGTCGAGCACGAGGGCCACCGGGGCCGTGGGCTGGGTCAGGGCCTCCTGGGCCGTGGCCAGCACCATGTCCAGCCTGCGCAGGCCTGCGGGCCCCAGCCGGGCGAGACGCCGCGCCGTGGGGCTGTCCTGCCCGGAGAGAGCGTGGGCCAGCTCACGCGAGAGGCCGGAGAGGATGCGCAGGGCCAGGGCCTTGTCCGCCGCGCCCTTGGCGCCCGTGCGCTCGAACCAGCCCTGCCCGGAATCCCAGAAGCGCAGCAGCGCACCTATCCATTCCTCGGCGTCGGCCTCCGGGGCCTTGGCCTCCGGCCAGGGCAGCGTAAGCACAAAACTGCGCGAAACCAGGGTTTGCAACAGGCGCTCCCGCTGGGGGGCCAGCAGCGCGAACACATTGCCGGGGCGGGGCTCCTCCAGGGTCTTCAAAAGCAGGTTGGCGGCGGAGGGGTGCAGGTCCTGCGCCTCCGCAAAGATGGTGACGCGCGCGCCTGCGCCGTGGGGCGGCTGGCCCCAGACGGGCAGCAGGGCGCGGATCTGGTCGATGTTCGCGGTCTTGGGGTCGTCGTCGAAGAACTGCTTGTCCACCACGATGAGGTCGCGGTAGGCGCGCTCGTCGATCTGGCGGCACAGGGGGCACGCGCCGCAGCCGCCTTCAGCGCAGTTGAGGATCTTGGCCCAGGCCAGGGACGCGGCTTCGCGGTCGGCGGCGGTGCCGCCCTCCATGACCAGGCTTTGGGGCGGGCGGCGGGCCAGGGTGCGCAGACGGGCCAGCACCTGCCCGTCCACCGCGTTGAGCGGAGCGTGGGCAGGTGCTGGCGCTGGCTGGCTGGCAGCCGTCTTCTGCATGGGGTTCCTTGCGCCTAACCGCGCGTGAAGGTCTGGGCCCTATCCGGGCCGACGGAAACGAGCCCGATGGGCACGCCGGAGAGTTCCTCCATGCGCACCAGGTACTTGCGGGCATTCTCCGGCAGGCTGGCAAAACTGGTCACACCTGTGATATCCTCGTCCCAACCGGGCATGGTCTCGTACACCGGGATGACGAAGGCCATGGCGTTCTGCTCCTGGGGGGGATAGTCCACCCGCTGGCCCTTGTACTCGTAGGCCACGCAGATCTTGAGCTCCTTGAGGCCGGAGAGCACGTCGAGCTTGGTCACGGCCAGTTCCGTGGGGCCGTTCAGCCGGGCCGATTCGCGCAGGACCACGAGGTCGAGCCAGCCGCAGCGGCGCTTGCGTCCGGTGGTGGCCCCGAACTCGCCGCCTTTGTCTTGCAGGTAGTCGCCGGTGGCGTCGAAGAGTTCCGTGGGGAACGGGCCGCCGCCCACGCGGGTGGTGTAGGCCTTCACGATGGCGATGATGCGCTCCAGCATGCGCGGCGAGCAGCCGGACCCGGAAGCCGCGTTGCCCGAAACCGTGGTGGACGACGTGACATAAGGATAGGTGCCATGGTCGATATCCAGATGGGTGCCCTGCGCGCCCTCAAAAAGCACCGTGCCGCCGCCCGCCACCGCGTCCTGGATGGCGGTGGAAACATCGGCCAGGTAGGGGCGGATGCGCTCGGCAATGGGCAGAAGCTCCTGGTACACGGCTTCGGGGTCCATGCTCGGCGCGCCGTAGAGGTTCTTGAACAGAACGTTCTTCTCCTCCAGGGCGCTGGCAATCTTGCCGCGCAAAAGCTCCGGGTCGGCCAAATCGGCCGCGCGGATGCCGCAGCGGTGCATTTTATCTTCATAGCAGGGGCCGATGCCCCGGCCTGTGGTGCCTATTTTGGCGCCGCCGGTGCGCAAGCCCTCGCGGGCCACGTCGAGGGCGCGGTGGTAGCTCATGATGACGTGCGTTTTTTTGCTGATCATGAGCCGGGAGGGGCTCACGTCCACGCCTTTTTGCGCCAGGTTGTCTATCTCGTGCAGGAACACCTCGGGGTCGAGCACCACGCCGTTGCCGATGAGGCACACCTTGCCGGGGTGCAGAATGCCCGAGGGGATGAGATGCAGCACGCATTTCTCGCCAGCCACCACAAGGGTGTGCCCAGCGTTGTTGCCGCCCTGGAAACGCACGATGGCCGCGGCTTCCTGGGCCAGCATGTCGACGATCTTGCCCTTGCCCTCATCGCCCCACTGGGACCCGAAGACCACGATATTTGACATGGAGGCTCCTTATGACTACTTGCCCGTCCTCAGGGACGCCGTATTTTCGGCAAGTGGCACAAATGCGTAAAAGAGGATTCAGCACATGTCAACAACACTCCCGGACAATACAGCCAAAGCAAGCCGGAGCTTCAGGCGCGACAGCCTGATCCTCGGCATGCTCACGGCGGCACTGGCCGGGCTGGTGGTCCATCACACCTTGACCCTGCCCATGCCCAAGAATCTTGTTGTGGCCGCGCCGCGCCAAACGCGCATCACCAGCGATGTTTCCATGAGCTTTGAAAAGGCCCTGCTGGAGCGCTTCGCGCGGGAGCACGGCGTCAACCTCACCCTGGTGCTTACCGATACGCCGGAGGAAACTCTGGAGATGGTGGAGGAAGGCCGGGCGCAAATCGGCCTGGCCCTTGGCGTGGCCCCGCAAAAAGTGAGCGCCCGCGACGCCACGGCCTCGAAGCGACAATCGAAAATCGCCTTCGGACCAGAGTATGACCGCCAGCCCATCTACGCCGTGGACTGGGCGGAGGGCTACGCCCCGCCGGAGGTGGCCTCGGGCGCGCTGGACGAGTTGCTGCGCGTGGCGGCCTCGTTCTCCCTAAGCCCGCGCCAGGCCCCGGCCGTGCCCCTGGACGCCCTGCACCTGCTGCTGCCCTTCCTTTCCGAGGTGCGCGACGCAGCCCCAACCCGGCACGAGGCCTCGTACCGCTTTGTGTGGCGCACCGACGTGCCCCGCCTTGACGAGGCCATGCGCAACTTCTGGGCCGAGGTGCTCTCCGACGACAGCCTGGCCACCCTGCGCGAGCGCACCCAGGGCTTTTTCCCCACCGACCCCGATCCCTTTGAAATGGAGCTCTTGCGCCGCACCCTGGCCCTGAACGTGCCGGAGCACCACAAGACCATTGAGCGCGCGGCGCGCAAGTGGCGGCTGGACCCCTTCCTGCTCACGGCGGTCATCCACCAGGAATCGCGCTTCGATCCCTCGGCCGTAAGCGCCACGGGCGTGCGCGGGCTGATGCAGATGACAAACGCCACCCTGACCGAGCTGAACGTGCAGAATCCCGACGACGCCACAGAGGTGATTTTCGCCGGAGCGCGCTACCTGAACACGCTGCGCAAGCAGTTTGCAGACATGGGCTACGATGCGGAAGACGCCATGCTGCTGGCCCTGGCGGCCTTCAACGTGGGCCAGGGGCACGTGCAGGACGCCATAGACCTGCTGCGCGAGGATGACGGAGTGCTGCCCTCGTGGCTTAGCGTGCGCCAGGTGCTGCCGCTGCTGGCGCAAACAGCCGTGGCGCAGCAAACACGCTACGGCCTGTGCCGCGGGGCCGAGGCCGTGGAGTTCGTGGACAAGGTGCGCTACTTCACTTTCGCCATTCGCGGGCTAGTCCTGGCCTCTACGAAGGGGGATGAGTTTTCCGGCCTTCGGCTTGCTCTGGCGGACTGAACCCTTGGCCGGGGTGCGCTCGGCTTTGTCTGCGGCCTGGGGTGCGGTCTGGGGCGCGGTAAGATCGAGCAGGTCCAGCCCCGGGGCGGGCGCGCCCGGCTGGCGCGAGGCCGCGAGGTTGTAGTTGAACAGCTGGTTCTTCATGCGCACGGCCTGAATCAGGCCAAAAATCAGCGCGGATTCTTCCCAGCGGCGGGTGGGCTCGAACTGGCGCACCGCCTCGGCGTGCTTTTCCCACAGGTCCATCAGCGAGGCCTCGTCAAAGGCCACCAGCTGGCGCGCCAGCTTGATCAAGGCGTTTTCAATATACGATTCGGGCATGCGGGAAGTCCTCCAGGCGCGCCGGAAAGCGGCGCATGACCGGCCAAATACCAGAATCCGGCCCGGCAGCCAATTCAAATTTGCCCCCCGGCACCGCCTGTGCTAGGAACTCTCCGCTCGCACATCATAATAATCAAGGGGACAAGGCCATGAGCGACCTCAAAAAGATGTACACCACCCTGTTGGGCGACTCCTTCCCGGAGGACCTGCGCATCACCCTGGGCGACCAGGAGCTGGTGTACAAAAAGCGCACCTGGAACATCGGCGGCGAGGTGCGCGGCCTGCGCTATGGCGAAAACCCCGACCAGCCCGCAGCGCTGTACGAGCAGGTGGGCGGCGGCCTGACCCTGGACGGCGTGGCCTTCCGCGGCCCGGGCCAGGGACTTGTTTCCGCCCTCACGGAAGAGCACATGCTCCAGGCGGGCAAGCATCCCGGCAAGACCAACCTGACCGACGTGGACAACGCGCTGAACATTTTGCAGTACCTCACCAAGCGCCCGGCCGCCGTCATCCTCAAGCACAACAATCCCTGCGGAGCCGCCTGGACCGAGCTCGGCATCGCCGAGGCCGTTTCCCGCGCCTTCTGGGCCGACCGCATCGCCGCCTTCGGCGGGGCCATCGTGGTCAACCGCCCGTTGACCAAAGAGGCCGCAGAACTCATCAATTCCTTCTATTTCGAGGTGGTGGCCGCGCCGGACTTCGAACCTGGCGTGGTGGAGATTCTGAAGGCGCGCAAGAACCTGCGCATCCTCAAAATCCCCGGCATCGCCAGGCTCGACGAACTTGCCCGCGCGCCCTTTCTGGACATCAAGGCCCTGTTCGACGGCGGCCTGGTGCTGCAGACCTCGTTCCAGAGCCGCATCCGCAACGAGGCCGACTTTTTGCCCGCCACGGCGGAAAAGGACGGCGTGACCTACGCCGCCCGCAAGCCCACCCCCGCAGAGATGCAGGACCTCATTTTCGCCTGGTCCATCGAGGCCGGGGTCAGCTCCAACTCCGTCATCTTCGTGCGCGACGGCGTCACCACGGGCATTGGCACCGGCGAGCAGGACCGCGTGGGCTGCGTGGATTTGACCATCGCCAAGGCGCGCACCAAATATGCCGACCTGCTCTCGTTCAAGGAGCAGAACATGAGCATCTTCGAGCTAATGCTGGCCGCACGCACCGACGCCGCCAAGGCCGAGGCCCTGGAGGACATCCGCAGGCGCTCGGAAGAGGCCAAGGGCGGCCTGCCCGGCTCGGTGCTCGTCAGCGACGGCTTTTTCCCCTTCCGCGACGGCGTGGACCTGTGCCTGGCCCAGGGCGTTACCGCCATCGCCCAGCCGGGCGGCTCCCTGCGCGACTCTGAAGTCATCCGCGCGGTGAACGAGGCCGCGCCCCAGGTGGCCATGGTCTTCACCGGCCAGCGCTCCTTCAAGCACTAATGGGCGCGCGCTAGGCCCCCATGACGAAAGCACTTAAGCTCTCCGGCTTTTTGCGGCCGGGCGCGGTTGTGGAGTTCCTGCAGGACAACGAGGCGCACATCGCCTGGGTGCTGGAGGAAAGCCAAGGTCGCCTGCGCCTTTTGACCCGCACCAAGCGCGAGGTGAAGCTGCCCGCCGCCCGCCTGCTGCCCTGGAGCGGGCCGGAGTATCCGGCTGGCGCCACGCGTGAGGAAATAGGCCACCGGCTGGAAGACATCGAAGCCCGCCGGCGCGAGATAATGGCCGGAGTGAACGCCGTGGAGCTGTGGGAAATGGCCCAGGGCGAGCTGACTCAGGCCCCTGCGGAGTGGTTTGCCCAGCTTTTGTGGACCGAGCCCGGCGTGGACGAAATCGCCGCCCTTGGGCGCGCCCTGCTCTCGGCCAAGGCCCACTTCAAGTTCCAGCCGCCGGACTTCGAAATCCACCCGGCGGACAAGGTGGAGGCCCGCCTTGTGCGCGAGCAGGAGGACAAGGACCGCGAGGCCGTGGCCAGCGCCGGGCACGCCGTGCTCGCCGCTCTGTGGGCGCGCATCAAGAGCGGCCAGCCGCCCCTGGCGCCAAGCGTCATTCTGCGCGAGGCCGAAGGCCTGGACCCGGAGGTGGAGGCGCGCCTGCGCGCCATGCTGCTGGCCCAGGTGGCCCGGCGCACCAGCGGCGGACCCAGCGGACAGGCTGGCGAATACGACGCCCTGAACAAGCTTTGGGAAAACCTCAAAAAGCCCCTGCCCGACGCCCCGCACCTGGCCCTGCAACTGGCCCAGGCCTGGGGCATTCTGCCCCCGCACCACAACGCCCAGCTGGACGAGGCCGGGTACGCCTGGGGCGACGGCTGGGCCGCAGACTTCGCGGACGAGATAGCCGCACAGAAAGAGCGCTTCGCCGCCCTGGCGCACGCCGCCGCCATCGACCCCACGCCCTATGTCAGCATCGACGCCGCCACCACCCGCGACATCGACGACGCCTTTTTCGTGGCCCCGGCCACCCTGCCGGACGGTGCGCCTGGCTGGTCCTGCTGCGTCACCCTGGCGCGGCCCGGCCTGAGCTGGGACTTTGGCGGCGGGCTGGACCGCGAGGTGTTCTCCCGCGCCACCAGCCTGTACCTGCCGGAGGGCAGCGGCCACATGATGCCCGAGGAACTGGGCACCGGCCTCTACAGCCTCACGGCGGACGGCCCCAAGCCAGCCCTGGTGGCCGAATTCTTGCTCAACGAGCGGGCGGAGATCGTGGAAACGCGCCCCCGCCTGGCCTGGGTGACAATCGCCCGCAACATTGCCTACCCGGACGCCCAGGCCGCCCTTGACGCGGACAGCGACCCGCAGCTTTCCCTGGCCCTGCGCATTGCCCGCGAGCTCTTCGCCCGCAGGCTGGAGCGCGGGGCCGTGGTCATCGACAAGCCCGAACCCCAGGTGATGCTTGAGGGCGACATGCGCGCCGTGCAGGTGCGCATCGAAACGCGCGAGACCAGCCCCGACGCCGAACTGCTGGTGAGCGAGTTCATGATTCTGGCCAACAGCGGCCTGGCCGTGTGGGCGCGGGAGCGCGGCGTGCCGCTTTTGTGCCGCACGCAGGATATCGCCCTGCCCAAGGAAGCCACCGGCGTGTTCCGCGACGCGGTGGAGATCTACCGCGTGGTGAAGCTGCTCGCCCCGCCCGCCCTGGAGTGCCAGCCGCGCAAGCACGCGGCGCTGGCCTGCGAGGCGTACGCCACCATCACCTCGCCCATCCGGCGCTATGTGGACTTTTTGAACATGGCCCAGGTGCAAAGCTACCTTGAATGCGGCGCGCCCCGGCTGGACCGCGCAGGCCTGGAAGCCATCATTCCGCACCTTTCGGCGCGCATTCAGGAGGTGGGGCAGGTGCAGCGCTTCCGCCCGCGCTACTGGAAGCTGGTGTATTTGAGCCAGCACAAGCGCGAGCCCTTCCCCGCCGTGGTGGTGGAAGACGCCGGGCCGTATCCCACGCTCTCCCTGCCGGACCTGCAAATAACGGTGCGCACCCCGCGCGCCATGCTGGGCGACCGCGTGCAGCCGGGCATGCGCTTCGACCTCTTCTTCGGCCGCATCGACGCCCTGACCAACGAGCTGAAGGTGCTGGAGGCGCGGGAGGCGGAGTAGACGGAGAGGCAGGAGCGGGAGCTGGGGAGGGGCGAAACTTTTTGGGTAAACAGTTTCGCCCCTTCCCAGCTCCCCCACCCCACTTCCAAAACCTTTCAAAGGGGGAAAAGAACCGGCTCCGCCCCCCCTCGCCCCGGCCCTTTTTCAATACCCGTCAATAACTTTTCACTCGCCCTTTCCCTGCCTATTTTGCCCCGCTTCGCCCATTCTCATCCCTTCTCATCTGGCGCTCAAAAACCCATGCTATGCTCTGCGGCAATTTCCGGCCAACGCCGGGGCGTCCCGCAAACCCATAACACGGAGCATGCGCTATGAGCGAGAATTGGAATCAGCACATGGGAGACGACCAGCTTGTGCACGGACTGCCGAAGCATATGGCGGCTGTTGCCGGTGATGATGAAAACACGTATTGGGAAATCATTCCCGGCAAGAATGCCTGCGCCGCGTGCAAGACAATGCGGGGGATGCGCTTCGCGAAATACCCCGGCCCGGTCCACCCCAACTGCAATTGCGAGATCAGGCGGGTGGCGCAGCAGGTGGCCCAGCGGGAGAAGAAGCCAAGGGTTGTGGCCTCCGACATGCTTCAAGGGTCTGGGGACAACGCAACAGAGAAGTTTGAGGCCGGACAAAAAATCGTTGTTGAGATTCGAAACTTAGGGCCTTTCGTGACAGGTGTTTTGCTGCGGATAGACGGAGAGGTTGAGCGCACAACCGGCCACATATGGCCGGGGCAGGTTCTGTCACGCGAGTTTTCCAAGTTTCGCGAGCCGCCCGTCCCCTGGGTTGTTTTTCTCATGTGCATCGGCGGCGACAACTCAACAATCATGTACTCAATCCGCGGGTGACGTGAAATGAGAATTCTGCTGTTTCTCTTGCTCCTCATTTCGCTGCTCCTTCCTGCCACAACCCTCGCCCAGACAACTTACGACCTCTCCTGCGACAACGTCGCCAAAATTCGCATTGGCCGCCTGGATGACACGTACTGGAACGTCGAGTCTCACCAGGGGCACTTCCATGTTCTCATGCTCGACCTGAAGCCGGAGGCGGCAAAGACCTATTTAAAGCTGCGCGAGACAGCCCCCTGGGTGACCATCACCTACAGGGGCGAAGACCACACTTTGAAAGACATCGCCATAACGGCAAACGGCGGGGCGCTGCAAAACGACGCACCGGCGCTGACCGGATTCGGAGATCAAGACCTCATCATCACCATCATCAAGGAGCAGGACGCCTTGGACGCGGCCCGCGCGGTATGCCCGGCGCTTGCGCCTGGCACAATCATCATCGACTGGGAGAAGGACGGCAACGACTGATGAAACTCCTCCTGCTCCTGCTTCCGCACCTTTTGCTGCTGCTTGTTCCCGCGTCGGCATCTGCCTACGAGGTGTATGACATCACCTGTGAAAACGTCGTCAGCATACGCATCGAACGCCTCAAGGACACCGTGGGGAACATCACCTCACTTGGGGCCTACCACACCGTGTATTTCGAACTGACGCCCCACGCGGCGGAAGCCTTTGTGCGCCTGCGCGACGCCAGCCCCATGATCCCCATCATGTTCCGCGAAAAGCTGTACCCGCGTGAGAATCTTCGCATCATCTCGCACCGGCGCCCGCTGCCGCTCAAGACGTCCGCCCTCACCGCGCACGGGGACCACGGAATCACCTTCATCGCGGTCAGGGAGCGCGACGCCTTCGATCTTGCGCGCACGGTCTGCCCGGTGCTGGTACCCGCCAAAGTGCTTGTGCAGGGGCGGCTGGTGGATCCGGACCCGGCCAACCCGCCCGTACCGCAGGTGACGTTCCCCCCCACGGGCGACTTGCCCTACGAGCTCTCCTGCGACAACGTGGCGGCGGTCGATATCGTGCGGCACACCAAGGATGATTTCCCTGGCGTGCGAACGCCGGAGGGCTATGTCCACCTCGTGCTCTTCGCCCTTAAGCCTGCCGCCGCCGACCATTTCCAACCCATCCTCGACGAGTCTCGCAAGCTTACGCCCCGGCCCGGCGCACCGGGAGAATTCACGCACCGCAAAATCGCCGTCACCACGGGCGGGCAGCCCCTGCGCAGCGACATTCCTGAAATCGAGGCCCACTCAGGGAGGACCGTGAACACGTACATCTTCCGCGAAGCAGACGCCCGCGCCACCGCACGGGCCGTGTGTCCCAGCGCGCCGGTGCGGCTGTTCACCCCGCCCAATCCCATACATCGCTGATGCTGGCACGGAGTCGGCGAGCCCACACGCAAAAAGGCCGGAGCCCCAACAGGAGCCCCGGCCTTGGTGGTTTCGTAATGCGTAAGGCCTAGACCTTGGCGGCCTGCATTTCCTCGGCGGTGAAGTCCCAGGTGAGGTTGTGCGGCGGCAGGGGCTCGTTCTTGAAGAAGTCCGGCAGCTGGTCGTCCTTGCTGGTAAAGCCCGCAGCGGCGTTGAAGGCCAGCTCGTCCTTCAGGCAATTCACGCCAATGTTCACAATGTCGTCCACGCTGCAGGGCTTGCCCGTGGCTGCGGCCACCATGTCGGCCACCACGCTGAGGGCGTCCGGCGTATCCAGCACGGCAAAGGCCACAAACAGGCACAGGCCCAGGGAATCCACAGCCGCCGTGGCCACCTGCAGGTTCTTGCTCACTTCCACCTGCCCGGCCTTGCCGTGGGAGGGCACGTCGCCGCCAACCTTGAGCACGTTCTGGCACACGGCGTAGCCCGCGGTGTGGTCTGCGCCCATGGGGGTGGTGCTGTAGGTAACGCCCACGCCCTTGACCACGCGCGGATCATACGCGGGCAGGGCCTGGCGCTTCACCACGGGCACGCGGTCCACGCCGAAGGCCTGGGCGGTGAACACCGTGCCGTTGCCCAGAATGCGCCCCAGGGGATCGCTGGTGCCAACCTTCTTGAGCAGCCCGATGGCGCCCTTGCTGTCGCCCCAGGGCACAAGGCCGGCCTCCATGGCCATGGCGATGGTGTTGGCCATTTCGATGGTGTCCATGCCCGCCTCGTCGCAGGTGCGGTCCATCAAAGCGATGTCGTCCAGGTCGTCCACCAGGATGTTTGCGCCAAAGCCCCAGATGGTCTCGTACTCAAAGCCGGTGGTGAGGAACTCGCCGTTCTTGTCGTTGTACACCTGGGAGCACTGGATGACGCAGCCGGTGTGGCAGCCGTGCTTGTACTGGCCCTTGCGCGCCTTGATGGTCTCGGTCATGGCCTCGCCGCTGATCTTGGCCGCGCCTTCGAAGCGGCCGGAGCGGAAGTTCTTGGTGGGCAGCGCGCCCGCCTCATTGATGATGTTCACCAGAATGGCGGTGCCGTAGGTGGGCAGGCCCTGGCTGGTCACCGGGTGATTCATGAGAATGTCGACCCAGCGCTTGCGGGCCACCTTGAACTTTTCGGGGTCGGCCATAACCACGGCGTCCTTGGCCTCCGGGTCGAGCACAATGGCCTTGACCCGCTTGGAGCCCAGCACCGCGCCCATGCCGCCGCGACCGGCGGAGCGGCTGGGCCGACCGTCAGGATCGGAGAACTGGATGGTTGCGGCCATGAGGCACTGCTCGCCCGCCGGGCCCACCATGGCGCTCACCACCTTCTCGCCGAAGCTGGCCTTCACCAGCTCGTGGGCGGCATAGGTGCCCAGGCCCAGCAGCGGGGCCGCGTCCTGGAACTCCACGCTGTCCTTCTTCACCACCACGGTGACAAAGGGCGCGTCGGCCTCGGGCTTGTCCTCAAAAATAATGGCCTGCAGGCCCAGGCGCGGCAGCTTGTGCGCAAACTGGCCGCCCACGTTGGATTCCTTGATGCCGCCAGTGAGTGGAGACTTGGCCCCCACCGACGAGCGCCCGGAATTGGCCGCCGTGCTGCCCGCCAGCACGCCGCCCGCAACGATCAGCTTGTTCTGGGCCGAAAGCGGGTGGCAGGTGGCGGGAACTTCCGTAAGCACCACGCGCGAAGTAAGGGCGCGGCCGCCAAGTCCGGCGTACTGTCCCGGCTCCTCGAAGCGATACTCCCTGGTGCGGGTATTAATGCGCAATATCTTCAGCATGGTGCAGCTCCTTGTTGTTTCCGGTTGCGTAATACCGTGCCCTGGGCTACGCACAAGGCTGGTAAGAATATATGTCTGCAAAATTTTAAGTCAACAATATTCAGTAGTTATGTCATAGCAGACATATATCACGCAGAGCATAACCAAGGAGTTTTCATGGCCCCTACACGGCAGCTTACAATATTCGCCCCGGCCGAAGCCCTGGAGGCCCTGACGCCCCTGGCGCGGGAGGGGTTCGGCGTCGATGTCGCCGCAGGCGTTTGCCTGCGCCATACCCTGGCCCAAGACCTTGGCCTGGGCGACGAGTGCGTGGAGCAGCGCATCCAGACCGTATTCCTCGACGGCTCGCCCGTGGACGACATCGACAGCGACCACGCCCGGCCCGGCAGCGCCCTGGCCCTGGCCGGAGCCCTGCCCGGCGTGGCGGGCATCGCCATGCAGCGCGGCAGCCGCATCGGCGTATACCGCGAGGGCATAACCCACCAGGCCGAGGCCAACCTGCCGCCAAGCGGGCGCACCCTGCGCATCACCCTCAAGCTGTTCAACGTGGTGGCCGTGGAGTGCCTGGCCCAGGTGCTAACGCGCGGGGTGGAGCTGCGCAGCGGCCGCTTCGCCGAGCTGCTGGCCGCCAACCCGCAGGCCCTGGCCCTGGCGGCCTTTGAGCTGGACGGCCAGGCGCTTTCCCGCGCCGAACTCCAGCAGGCCCTGCACGGCGGCAACGCCCCTGTGCGCATCGTGGCCGCCCGGCCCGGAGCCCGCCCGTGAGCGCCGCCCCGGCCCCCGGCGCGGGCCTTGTGGCCCTGGCGGAAATAGCCGAGGCCGCAGGCCGCGCCATTCTGACCGTGCGCCGCAACGGCTTCGATGTGGTTTACAAGGAAGACCACTCGCCCCTCACCCAGGCCGATATGGCCTCGCACGAGACCATTGTGCGCGGGCTGGCCCAGCATTTCCCCGGCGTGCCCATCCTTTCCGAGGAAGGCGCGGACCTGACCTACGCCGAACGCGCCCGCTGGGAGCGGCTGTTCATTGTGGACCCGCTGGACGGCACCAAGGAGTTCGTAAAGGACCTGGGCGAATTCTGCGTGTGCATTGCCCTGGCTGCGGGCGGCTTTCCCGCCATTGGCGCGGTGCATGTGCCCCTGTGGGGCACAACCTACGTGGGCGGACGCGAGCACGGGGCCTTCCGGCGCTCCGCCAGCCCCGATGAAACCGGCTCCTGGCGGCCCATCGCCGTGCGCCAGCCCGACCCCGCCGGACTGGTGGTGCTGGCCAGCCGCTCCCACCCCTCCCCGGACCTCGAAGCCTACCTGGCGGACAAGAAGGTGCGCGAGCGCATCACCGCCGGAAGCGCGCTGAAGTTCTGCCTGGTGGCCGAGGGCAAGGCCGACCTGTATCCGCGCTTCAACCCCACGCGCGAGTGGGACACCGCTGCCGGGCAGGCCGTGCTGGAAGGCGCGGGCGGCAGCGTGCTGCGCTTTGCGAACAACAGGCCCGGACCGCGCATGCCCGTCAACAAGCCCGATCTGCTGAACGGGCCCTTCTTGGCCAGCGCCAGGCCGCTGTAGAAAAAACGAAGGGAGGGTGCGCGTGCAACGGCCCGGCTGAAGAAAGAAGGAACGCGCCCGCGAGGGAAATACCTGCCTGGGGATTCAGCGCAGGCCAAGGGCGGAAGCAACCTCGCGCATCCCTGACCCCTGGTCCGCCCCCTGCTCCCGGCTGCGGCTGGGGCCCAGGCATGAGCGGGCATGAGAAACGGGAAGCTGTTGCATTCCAATTGAAAACGCGAGCCGAGGTTGCACAACCAACGGCCCGCGTTCGTCTTTTAACGGCCTTTCGGCCCCGGCTACACGTCCACGCCCCAAATATCGCGCGCGCCCGACGCGCCTGACGCGCCACCCAGCGCCGTCCAGCAAACCTGCCAGCCCCCGGCAAAATGCCGCCCCACTGCGCCACTTCCGCGCGTTTCCAGCAGAAACCCAAGGCTTCTGCCAGGGCCTTGCGCGTACCGCAAGCCGCATCCACGCCCGGCAACAGTTTACGGCAAAGCCTGAAAACCCCGGCGCAAATCTTTGTTCGGAGTGGAGCAAAGATTCTGCTTGCAATTGAAACTGAAATTCACTATCAACAGATTCACGCGCAGAGCGGACATTCACAACAAGGAGATTTTCATGGGCAAAGCACTCATCGTCTACGGCTCCACCACCGGGAACACGGAAACCGTCGCCTCCCACGTTGGGGCCACCCTGCAAAAGGCTGGCTGGGAAACCGTGATCAAGAGCGCCGCCGACGTTGCCGCCCCCGGACTCGCCACCGGCTACGACCTCATCCTCTTGGGCTGCTCCACCTGGGGCGACGACGACATCGAATTGCAGGACGACTTCGTGCCGCTGTTCGACGAGCTTGATCAGGCCGGGCTTTCCGGCAAGAAAGTGGCCGTGTTCGGCTGCGGCGATTCCGGCTACACGCACTTTTGCGGCGCAGTGGACGCCATTGAGGAAAAGGTCGAGACCCTGGGCGCGCTGCTCGTCACCGGCTCCCTCAAAATCGATGGCGACCCGGACAAAAATGAGGCCATCGGCTGGGCGCAAACGGTGGCCAACCATGCTTAGCGGCTGCTCTGGCCGCTGCCGCACCCTGCGCACCGCAGCCTGCCTGTGGCGCGAAGGGATGCTGCTGCTGGCCCAAAACGATCCCGCCAAGGCCGAGGCCATGCAACGCCAGGCCCTCGACCTCATTCGCGGCATCGGCGGCTTCTCTGTCCTGCAGGCGCGCATCCACAACAACATCGGGGTCATTCTCTCCTGCGCGGGCAGAAGCACCGAGGCCAACCGCGAGTTCGCCATTGCGCTCGACCTGCTGCACGGCCGCGTGGCCCCCGAAACCGGCCTGCACACCATCATCGCCAAGAACTACCGCTCCACCCTGGCCTGCCAGCCAGCGGAGCGCACACAGCACGACATGGCCCTGGCCATCTAAGCTCGCCCAACAAGCAGCAAACGAGGAGACGACAATGCCGGATCTCGACGCAATCACCCTGTATAACCGACTGGCCCTGCGAGCCCGCCGGAACGGCTCCGCCGAACAGGCACTGCTCCACCTGTCCGATGCGTTGCGCCTCTCGCGCGAGCACAGCCGCCCGCTGCTTGAAGCGCACTCCCGCAACTCCATGGGCATGATCTATGCCCTGGCAGGACGGCCCGAACTGGCCGCCAGCTGCTGCCGCGACGCCCTGTGCCTGGTGGGCCGCGCCACCGCCAACAACGCCAGTCGCCGCCTGGCCAGCACCATCACGGCCAACCTCGCAGCCTTCGAGCAGGTGTAACGCAAGACAAGGGGCGCTGCCCCTTGCACCCCGCCAAAGGGTCTTCGACCCTTTGGAATCCCCATAGCGCAAAGGCCCGGCCAGACGAAGGAACGTCTGGCCGGGCCTTTGCGCTGGGAGGCTGAAGGGAAAGCACGCGCGCTATTCCCCTCAATTTTCCAAGGCGCTATATTTTCCAGCCTGTGCATCGCAGGCTGAGAGGACATGCCTACATCTGGCCGTGGCGTCGTGCGGGGGGAGCCTATTGCTGCGTTTGCCCCCGTGGCCTGTTGCTGCGGATTGCTCGCGCCGTTGCGGATCGAACCCCGCGCAACAGGTCGTTTCCTGGCGGCTTTGCGCCGGGAAGCGGCCTGTTGCGCCTGGGGGAGTCCAGAGGGCTGAAAGCCCNNGGGCCCGGGGGCAGCGCCCCCGGATATTTGCTGGGATGCAGCGCCAAACGCTGGCCCTTGGCGAAGGACAAGCGAAAAAGGGCCGACACCTTTGTGGGGTGCCGGCCCGGATGGGCAGGGAGGCGGGAGCCGCAGTCGGCTTAGCGCTTCGAGTACTGGAAGCGAGCGCGCGCGCCCTTCTGGCCGTACTTCTTGCGTTCCTTCTTGCGGGCGTCACGGGTCAGGAACCCGGCCTTCTTCAAGGTGCCACGCAGTTCAGGATCGACCAGGAGCAGGGCGCGGGAGATGCCGTGACGGACGGCCTGAGCCTGTCCGGCCACGCCGCCGCCGGCGACATTGACCTTGATGTCGAACTTATCGACGTTCTTGGTCAGCTTGAGCGCCTGCTGCACGATCATCTGCAGGGTCTTGCGCGGGAAGTACTCTTCATAGGGGCGGTCATTGATGGTGATCTGACCGGTGCCCTGGTACAGACGGGTGCGGGCGACGGCGTTCTTGCGCTTGCCGGTGCCGTAGTTGAAATCGGACATGGGTTCCGCTCCTCTTTACAGGTCCAGAGCCTGGGGCTTCTGGGCGGCGTGGGTATGGTCAGGACCGGGGAACACCTTGAGCTTCTTGATGATCTGCCGAGACAGGCGGTTCTTCGGCATCATGCCGCGCACAGCCTGGATGATCACCAGCTCAGGGTTCTTCTCAAGCATTTCCTTAAGCGTCCGGGACTTGAGGCCGCCGGGGTACAAGGTATGCTTGTAGTACATTTTCTTGTTCAGCTTGTCGCCCGTGACTTTGATCTTCGTGGCGTTGACCACGACGATGAAGTCGCCGCCATCCATGTGGGGGGCGTAGCTGGGCTTGTGCTTGCCGCGCAGGCGGCAGGCGATCTCAGTGGCCAAACGGCCAAGCACCTTGTCCGTGGCATCGACCACAAACCATTCGTGCTTCAGGTCCCCGGGGACCGGGCTGTACGTATTCATGTAGGGCTGCTCCTTCATCCAAACTGGAAACAGGGCTCTTACTGGCTTTGATTGGGCCTGTCAACCCCAAAAAGCACCATCTTTCATGCGGGACGTTCCCGCACATGACGGTGAATGTCCGCTATGCCTTGGCCACCAGCTCTTTGAGCTTGGCGATGGCCTTGTCTATTCCGTTCGCATCGGTGCCGCCGGCCTGGGCCATATCGGGCCTGCCGCCGCCAGAGCCGCCGACTTCCGCCGCCACGTCCTTGATGAGCGCAGGCGCGGTGAACTTTCCGTGCAGGTCTTTGCTGACGGCGATAAGCACCGTCACCTTGCCGTCCTCGGTGGGCGCGGCAATCATGGCCACGCCGGAGGGCAGCTTGCTCTTGAGCGCGTCCATCTGGTCGCGCAGGCTCTTGATGCTGGCGGCCTCGGCCTTGACGGCCAGGACCTTGACCCCGGCTATCTCCTCCACCTCGGCCATGCGCGCGCCGCCCTCGCCGGAGGCCAGCTTGGTCTGCAGGCGCTCCACTTCCTTTTGCAGGCTCTTGACCTGGGCGGCCATGGCCTTGGCGCGGGCGGCCACTTCCTCGGGCCGGGCCTTGAGCACGGCCTGCACCTCGCCCATTTCCTGGCGCAGGGTCTGCAGGTGGTTCAGCGCGTTCCAGCCCGTTGCGGCCTCGATGCGCCGAATGCCTGCGGCCACGCCGGTTTCGGAGAGCACCACGAAACTGCCCGCCTGGCCGGTGTTGACCAAGTGCGTGCCGCCGCACAGCTCCATGCTCACGCCGGGCACCTCAACAAGGCACACGGTGTCGCCATACTTCTCTCCAAAGAGCGCCATGGCTCCGCGCGCCACGGCCTCTTTCTGGCTCACAAACTCGCGCCCCACCGGAATGTTGTCCAGAATGGCGCGGTTCACGATCTGCTCCACGCGGGCAATCTCCTGCGCGGTCATGGGCGCTATGTGCGTAAAGTCGAAGCGCAGGCGCTCCGGCCCCACAAGAGACCCGGACTGCTTCACGTGGTCGCCCAGGACCTGGCGCAGGGCCGCGTGCAGCAGGTGGGTGGTGGTGTGATTGCGCGAGCTGGCCAGGCGCGTGCGGGCGTTGACGGTCAGGTTGGCCGTTTGCCCCTGGGAAAGGGCGCCCTCGTTGACGAAGATCTTGTGCACGGTGAGGTCGCCTGCGGGCTTGAGCGTTTCCAGCACGTCGGCTCCGCCGGATTCGGTGCTCACCTCGCCCAGGTCGCCCTCCTGCCCGCCGGATTCGCCGTAAAAGGGCGTGCTTGCGGCCACAAGCCAGCCGCCCTGCCCCTGCTCCAGGCTCTCCACGGCCTCGCCCTCGCCGCCCAAAAGCGCCACAATGCGCCCCTGGTCCTCGAAGCTGGTGCTGCCGGAGAAGCGCGTTTTGACCCCGGCCTCCAGCAGGCCCTGGAACATGCTGGCCACGTCCTTTTCGCCAGAGCCCTTCCAGGCCTTCTTGGCGCNNGCCGAAGGTGTCGTAGAGCTTGAAGGCAAACTCGCCGGAGATGCCGGGCTCGCCGGAAACCTTGATGCGCGCCAGTTCGTCCTCAAGCAGCACCAGGCCCTTGTCGAGCGTCTGGGAAAAGCGTTCCTCTTCCTCGCGGATGACGCGGGCCATGAACTCCTGGTTGGAGAGGAGTTCCGGGTAGGCGTCGTGCATGTGGGCCACCACCTGGCGGGCGGTCTCGTGCAGAAAGGGATCGATGAGGCCGATGAGCCGCCCGAAGCGGAAGGCCCGGCGGATGAGGCGGCGCAGCACGTAGCCGCGCCCCTNNCCTCGTTGGAGGGCAGGATCTGGTCGGTGATGAGGAAGGCGATGCTGCGGCTGTGGTCGGCGATGACCTGCAGCGCGGTGTCCGTCTCCTTGTCCGCGTGGTACTTCACCTTGGCCTTTTCGGCCACGAAGTCGATGAGGGCGCGGAAGATGTCGGTCTCAAAGTTGGAGCGCTTGCCCTGCACCACGGCGGCGATGCGCTCAAGGCCCATACCGGTGTCGATGCTGGGACGCGGCAGCGCGGTGCGGGTGCCGTCTGCGGCCTGGTCGAACTGCATGAACACCAGGTTCCAGATTTCGAGGTAGCGGTCGCAGTCGCATTTGCCAATGCCGCAATCCGGGCCGCAGGCCATGTCTGCGCCCTGGTCCACGTAGATTTCCGAGCAGGGCCCGCAGGGG
>DIVX01000170.1 GCA_002422505.1 Desulfovibrio sp. UBA6121 | reverse complement strand
TGTGCATCGACATGGAGCAGCTCAAGTACAAGGAAATCACCATCGAGCTGTACAAGCGCCTGCGCAGCGCGCCGGAGCACCGCGACTACCCGCACCTGGGCATCGTGTTCCAGTGCTACCTCAAGTGCACCGAAGCAGACGTGGCGGAGATGATCTCCTGGGGGCGCAAGGAAAACCTGCCCATCTCCATCCGTCTGGTGAAGGGCGCTTACTGGGATTCCGAAACCGTGCTGGCCAAGCAGAACGGCTGGGAGATTCCCGTGTGGACCATCAAGGCCGAAAGCGACATGGCCCACGAGCGCATTGCCCGCATGATTCTGGAAAACCACGACATCTGCCACTTCGCCTGCGCCTCGCACAACATCCGCACCATCTCCAACGTCATAGAGACGGCCAAGGCGCTGAACGTGCCCGAGAGCCGCTATGAATTCCAGGTGCTCTACGGCATGGCCTACCTGGTGCGCCGCCTGCTGGAAAACACCGCCAACGAAAGCTTCCTGCGCCAGAGCTTCGCCGAAGGCGCGGAGCTGGAACGGCTGCTGGAAAATCCCGCCCAGAGCCGCGACCGCGAACTGGCCGCCCGGAAGGCCCCAGCCGCTCCGAAAGTCGGTCCCGGCGGCACTGCGGCCTTCGCCAACCACGCCAACGTGGACTTCACCCTCCCGTCCGCCCGTGCGGGCATGGTGAACGCCCTGGCCAAGATCCGCAAGGACTTCGGCACAACCTATCCGCTGATCATCGGCGGCAGGGAAGTAAAGACCGCCGAAACGCTGGACTCTTACAATCCGGCCAAGCCGACGGAGATAGTGGGCACGGTTTGCCAGGCCGGAGTGAAGGAGACCCAGGAAGCCCTGGCCGTGGCCAAGAAGGCCTATCTCGCCTGGCGCGACGTGGAGCCTCAGGAGCGCGCCAAGGTGCTCTTCAAGGCGGCGGACATCATGCGCCGCGACATCAACGAACTCTCCGCCCTGCAGGTGCTTGAGGTCGGCAAGCAGTGGGACCAGGCCCACGCCGACGTGGCCGAGGCCATCGACTTCCTGGAATACTACGGCCGCGAGATGATCCGCCTGGGCGCGCCCCGGCGCATGGGCAACGCCCCTGGCGAGGTGAACCAGTACTTCTACCAGGGCAAGGGCGTCACCGCCGTCATCGGACCCTGGAACTTCCCCCTGGCCATCAGCGCGGGCATGGCCGCAGCGGCCATCGTGTGCGGCAACGCCGTGGTCTACAAGCCTTCCGGCCTGTCCTCGGTGGTGGGCTTCGGCATCGCCCGCATCTTCAAGGAAGCGGGCCTGCCCGACGGCGTGTTCAACTTCCTGCCCGGGAAGGGCTCCGTCATGGGCGATGTGCTGGTGGAGCACCCGGACGTGTCGGTCATCGCCTTCACCGGCTCCATGGAAGTAGGCCTGCGCATTCAGGAAAAGGCCGCCAAGGTGCAGCCCGGCCAGGTGCAGTGCAAAAAGGTCATCGCCGAAATGGGCGGCAAGAACGCCATCATCATCGACGACGATGCCGACCTGGACGAGGCCGTGACCGGCGTGCTCTACTCCGCCTTCGGCTTCCAGGGCCAGAAGTGCTCGGCCTGCTCGCGCGTCATCGTGCTCGATCCCATCTACGAACGTTTTGTGAGCCGCCTGGCCGAGGCCGCCAAGTCCCTCAAAATAGGCCCCTCCGAGGACCCGGCCAACTACATGGGCCCCGTGGTGGACAAGGCCGCCCAGGCCAACGTGCTCAAGTACATCGACATCGCCGCCAGCGAGGGCAAGGTGCTGGTGAAGCGCACCGACCTGCCCGCCGACGGCGGCTGCTACGCGCCCCTGACCATCGTCGAGGGCATCACCAAGACCATGCGCATCGCCCAGGAGGAGGTCTTCGGACCGGTGCTGGCCGTCATGCGCGCCAAGAATATCGACGAGGCCCTGGACATGGCCAACTCCACGCGCTTCGCCCTTACCGGGGCCATTTACAGCCGCAGCCCCAAGCACCTGGAAAAGGCCCGCAAGGAGTTCCGCGTGGGCAACCTGTACCTGAACCGGGGCTCCACCGGGGCCATGGTCGAACGCCAGTCCTTCGGCGGGTTCAAGATGTCCGGCGTGGGCTCCAAGTCCGGCGGCCCGGACTACCTGCTCCAGTTCATGGACCCCCGCGTGGTCACGGAAAACACCATGCGCCGGGGGTTCGCGCCCATCGAGCAGGACGACGACTGGGTGGATTAGCCGGCTGCGCCGGTTTTACGGAAAGCAAAAAGGCGGGAGAGGGTTCCTCTCCCGCCTTTCGTTTTCCGTGAATGTCCCGAAGGGACCCGGCGAAGCCGGGTCAGCCCGCGCAGGCCGTCAGGAAGATCTTGTGCCGCTCGCCGTAGGGCGGGAAATTGAAGAAGGCCGAGCCCGAAACGAGCACGTCCGCGCCCGCGCCCACGATGTCCGCGCAGTTCTCCGGGGTCACCCCGCCGTCCACCTGGATCAGGGTGCGCGCGCCGCTGACCCGGATCATGGTCTTGAGCTCGCGGATTTTGTCCAGGCTGAAGGGGATGAAGGACTGGCCGCCGAAGCCCGGGTTCACGCTCATGACCAGCACCAGGTCCAGCTGGGGCAGGAGGTACTTCACGGCCTCCGCCGGGGTGGCCGGATTGAGCGCCACGCCGACCTTC
This sequence comes from Desulfovibrio sp. UBA6121, assembly GCA_002422505.1. Lineage (GTDB taxonomy): Bacteria > Desulfobacterota > Desulfovibrionia > Desulfovibrionales > Desulfovibrionaceae > Humidesulfovibrio. The sequence goes on along the minus strand of DIVX01000170.1, from coordinate 363 downwards.
TTGCCGGCCTTGGCGATCATGTCGCAGACCCGCTCCAGGTGCACCGTGGCCTCGGCGTGCACGCAGATGAGGTCGGCCCCGGCCGCGGCGAAGTCCGCGATGTAGCGCTCGGGCCGCTCGATCATGAGGTGGGTGTCGAAAAAGAGCGTGCTGCCCTTGCGCATGGCCTGGATCACGGGCGGGCCGAAGGTGATGTTCGGCACAAAGGCCCCGTCCATGACGTCCAGGTGCACCCAGGAGACGCCCGCGGTCTGGAGCGCGTTGAGTTCCTCGGCCAGGCGCGAGAAGTCCGCGGAGAGCAGCGAGGGGGAGAGGATCACGTCGGCCATTGGGTCCTCCTAGGCATCGTCCATGGCGAAATCC
>DIVX01000001.1 GCA_002422505.1 Desulfovibrio sp. UBA6121 | reverse complement strand
ATGGGGAACTCGCGCACGCCGAAGGACAGGTTGCGGCCCGTGGGGTTCTCGGCGCCGAAGATGCCCACGGCGTCGCGGAACTTGGCGGTCTGGTTCGAGGGGTCGAGGTCCGCGCTGCCGCCCACCAGGTTGGGCAGGAAGTCCTTCATTGCGCCCAGGCACGCGCCCCAGGCCTGCCGCGTGGCGACCTTCTTGCCAGCCTCGAAGCCAGGCATGGCGATGGGAAGTTCGGCGCGGCCGGTGTTCATGGCCTTCCAGAAAGCCAAAAATTCAGGGTCGGCCTTCTTGATGGTGCGGCCCAGGACGTCCTGCCAGGCCTTGGCGCGCTTCTTGAGCTCCGGGAACCGGGCCTGGAAGTGGGCTTTGGCCGCCTGGGGCACCTCGAAGCAAATGCCCTGGTTCAGGCACATGGCGGTCTTGGTGGCGGCGATTTCCTCCGGCGACAGAGGCTCGCCGTGGGTGCCGAAGTCGCCCTCGCGCGTGGCCGCGCCCTTGGCCATCACCGTGTGGCCGATGATCAGGCTGGGCTTTTTCTTCTGCGCCTGGGCCTTCTTGAGGGCCGTGCGGATCTGGTCGCGGTCGTGGCCGTCCACTTCCTGCACGTGCCAGCCCATGGCGGCAAAGACCTTGGCGTACTCGGTGCGGTCCACGCGGCTGGTGGGCCCGGCCAACTGCACCTTGTTGGAATCGTAGTAGGCGATGAGCTTGCCCAGGCCCCACAGCCCGGCCAGGCTGGCCGCGCCCATGACCACGGGCTCCTGCATGTCGCCGTCGCTTGTGAGCACGTAGGTGTGGTGGTCCACCACGTTCTTGCCCAGCTTGGCGCGCAGAAAGGCCTCGGTTTGGGCCATGCCCACGGCCATGGCGAAACCCTGGCCCAGGGGGCCGGTGGTGGCCTCCACGCCGGGGGTCACGTCGTGCTCCGGGTGGCCGGGGGTGCGGCTGCCAAGCTGGCGGAAGCCCGCCAGGTCGGTGTCGTCGATGAGCCCGGCCAGAAGCAGCAGGCCATAAAGCAGGGCGGACTCGTGCCCGGCGGAAAGCACGAAGCGGTCGCGGTTGAACCAGGTTGGGCGGTCGGGGTCGAAGCTCAAAAACTCGGAGTACAGCACGCTGGCGAAGTCCGCGCTGCTCATTGCGCCGCCCGGGTGGCCGGAATTTGCGGCGCGGGTGGCGTCCATGATGAGTCCTTTGAGCGTGTTCACCACAAGCTGGTCAGGGGCGATGGTCTGTGCCATGGATGTCGGTCCTTGGTATGTTTTGGCGGGTGTCCGCGTCAGGGTTTGGCGGGAAGGGAGAACGTGTCGAACTGGCTGATGCGCCGCAGGTGGCGCGCGCCTTCAAAGGCCTGGGCCAGAAAATCGCGGGCTATTTCCAGGGCCACGCCCTGGCCCACCACGCGCTCGCCCAGGCAGAGCACATTGGCGTTGTTGTGGGCGCGGGCCATGCGGGCCATGAACTCGCAGGTGCACACCGCGGCGCGGATGCCAGGGTGGCGGTTGGCGGCCATGGACATGCCGAGCCCCGTGCCGCACACGAGAATGCCGAGCACCTGGCCGTTCTGGCCGTCTTCCCCGGCAGCCAGAACGCGCTGGCAAAGCTTGTCGGCGTAGGCGGGGTAGTCGCAGGAGCCGGTGTTCTCCGGCCCCAGGTCGTCCACCTGGCACTGGGCGTTGCGCAGGGCCTGTACAAGCGCCCCCTTGAGGGCGAAGCCGCCGTGGTCGGAGGCGATAAGCACCGTCTTTTGCATCTGCTCCTCCTGTGAGGTCTGCTGGGGGTTCTGCATTTACTGCCGCGTCTGGGGGCGCGCGGCGCGCAGGACGCGTGCGGCCTCTTCCTCGCGGCGCAGCCGGGCTATCTCAAGCTTCAGCATTTCCACCTGCCGCAGGCACAGGTCGCGCTCCGGGCCGGGCGCGGCCTCCAGCTTGGCCAGCAGGGCGGTTTCCTCGCGCAGGCGTCCTTCCAGCTGCCGCACCTCGTGCAGCTTGGCCTGGCGCGTCACCAGCCGGGCCATCTCCCGCGCCCAGACCTTTACGCCCAGGGCGAAGGTGCCGAAGAAGCCGGGCTTGGCCTCAGCTTCCGGCAACAGGTCCAGATTTTCCATGCTCATCTGCGTCTCCCGATCCGGTGATGATTTCCCGCACCTGGGCGGGCGCGGCCTGGCGCTCCAGGGATATGAACTCCGCGTTGGCGGGCAGGGTCAGGGTCAGGGCCTTGGTGGTCCAGGCCTCGGCCTTGGGCGTTACGGACTTGACGCGCAGCACGGCGCTGTCGCCCTTGGGCAGGGTGAGGGTGAGGGTTTTGGCCGGGCCGATGGGGTCGCCCTCGTCCTCCGGGTAGCCGGTGAAGCACAGGCCCCACACGCGCGGGCCGGAAATCTTCGCGCCGTCGCGCTCAACCTGGGCCTTGAAGTGCTGGGACAAAACGCCTTCCATGCGGTCGGGCCTGCCGTACTGGTCGATGACCAGCAGGCGCACCGGGCCGGAATCGTAGCTGAAGGCGAAGCCGCCGCCGGGAATGGCGCGAACGCGGTCGGGCTGCTCCGGCACCAGGCTGCCGAAGTAGCCGGAAAGCACCAGGGCCAGATCGCGCAGGGCGAAGGGGAAGGGCAGGCCCAAAAGCTGCGCCCCGATGACCGGATCGCTGTGGGCATAGGCCCGCTTGTCGTTGGGGTAAAAGGCCAGCAGGCCGCTCTGGTCCTCGCGCATCAGGGCCAGCATGGTGCCTATGCCCGCGCGCACGTCCAGGCGCAGGGGCCGGTCGAACTCGCCAAAGAGCTGTACATCGGTGCGGTTGGCCTTGCTGGGGGTGGAGTACAGCAGGCTGGCGCGCACGGCCACGCCGCTGCCCACCGGGCCGGGCTCGACAAAGCGCGCGCGGAAGGCGGCCAGGTCGTCGGCCGCTTCGTCGTGGCGGGGCAGTTCTATCCTGGGCGCGCAGGCGCACAGGCCCAACAGCGCAAGGGCAAAGGCGGCGCGCAGCAGGCCGGGGCCGAGTGCGCGGGAAGGCAAGGCGAAGCGGATCATTTTGTTCCCATTTTCTTTTTGATGCGGTCCGGGTGCTCGTGATTGAACTTGAGCGCGTTCTGGTAGCCTTTCTTGGCCTGCGCCGCGCGGCCGGACTGCTTGGCGATGTCTCCGTAATGCTCCCACATGGTGGGGTCGTCCTTGGTCAGGGTGATGGCGTGCTGGATGTGCTTCCAGGCCTCGTCCAGCCTGCCCAGGCGGAAGTAGGCCCAGGCCAGGGAGTCCACGATGTAGCCGTTCTCCGGCTTCAGGCGGTCGGCCTTTTTGATGAGCGACAGGGCGCGCTCCAGGTCGTGGCCTTCCTCGGCCAGGGTGTAGCCGATGTAGTTGAGGGCGTCGGCGTGGTCCGGGTTCTTGGCCACAATCTTCTGCATGATGCCGATGGCGGTCTTGCGGTCGCCCTGGCGGTCGAGCACGGCGCCCAGCTGGTACAGCAGGTCCTCGTCGTCGGGCCGGTCGGCCAGGGCCTGCTCCAGCACGGTCTTGGCCTCGTCCAGGCGCTTCTTTTCGATGAGGTACCCGGCCTGCAGCAGGGGGAAGCGGCTTTGCCCGGGGTACAGGCGCATGCCCTGGTCCATGAGGGCCACGGCCTCGTGCTCGCGCCCCAGGGTGTACAAAAGCTGGATGCGGAATTGCAGCGCCTGGCTGAAGTGTGGGTCGCTCTCGGGCACCAGGTCGAGGAACTGCAAGGCCTTCTGCGGGTTGCCCTCGCCATCGTGGGCGATGACGGCCTTGTAGAAGAAGTATTCGCCCGGCACCGGCGGCTGGGTGGCCAGCACGTCCAGCAGGGTGCTGGCCTGGGCGGAGTAGCTCTCGTTCAAAAAGAGCAGCGAGGCGGCCAGGATGAAGGGCTTGCTGCCGGAGCTGGCCAGGGCGGTTTCCAGGGCCTTATCCGGGCTGTTCAGCTTAAGCCACAGGCCCACCACGCGCAGGCGGATGTCTTCGCGTCCGTCGCCGCCGCCGTTCTCGATGCGCTGGCGGATGTCTTCCCGCGTGGCGCCAAGCTCCAGAATCTGCGTATAGGTGGCCACGGCGGAGGAATAGTCCTTGTCCAGCTCCTGCTGGAAGGCCAGCTCCACCCAGGCCTCCAGGTGCTCCGGGTTCTGCTTCACCAGCTTTTTGAGGGCCTGTATGGCTGCGGCGCGGTGGCCCAGGCGGGCCTCGGCGCGGGCCATCTGGAACAGGGTTTCGGGGCTGCGCTCCTTGGCGGGAATGCGCTTGAGGGTTTCCAGCGCCTTTTCCGGCTGCTCGGAATCGACGTAAAGCTGGCCCAGGCGCTCGCGCAGGGCCATGTTATCCTGGTGGGCCAGATAGGCCGCCAGCACCTTGGCCGCCTCGGTGAGGTTGTTCTCCATGAGGTAGGCGTTGGCCAGGGCGGTGGTCAGGTTATAGTCGCCCGGGAACTTGGCCAGGCCCTCGGCCAGAATGGCGCGGGCCTCGCTGGCCTGCTCCGGGTTCCAGTACAGAAAGGCCTTGTCGGTGTAGAGGGAGGGCGCGCTCTCCTTGGCGATGACGCGGTCCAGCGCCTGGGCGGCGGCCTTTTGCAGGGCCAGGGTGCGGGCGAAGGCCTCCGGCGACATGCGCGCCACGCTTGCGGTGCGCGCCATTTGCTGCAGCAGGGCCTGGTATTCCAGATAGTCGTAGGTGGTGCCCGCCTTGGCGGAAAGCGGGCGGGGCTGCGGGGGCTGCGCGCGCATGGGCGCACAGGCGGAGCACAGCGCCAGGGCCAGGACCAGGGCCGCTCCGCGCAGGGGGCTCAAGCGGCGCGCCGCGAAACGGGGTGCAGGGCTGCGGCCTGCGGAAAAGGTGCGGGGCATGGAGGTCCTCATGTGTTGGACGGGGCGGTTGCGGCGAGCATTTCCTGGAAAAACAGCGTGTACTCTTTGGCCAGGGAGAGGCCTTCATCGATGAGCGCGGGGCCGAACTTGCGGCCCTGCTCGGTGCGGAAGCCGCGTGCGCAGGCCTCGGCGTGGGCCACGCCCTTGGGGAAGGCGGCGGCGATCTCTTCCAGCGGCCAGTCGTCGCACTCGCAGAATTCCCACAGGGTGGCGGCGAAAATGTCCGGCCCGAAGCGGAAGCGGTCGGCATCGTGCACCGTGCCGGAGAGCAGCCGGGCGGATTCCGGACCGGCCTCGGCCAGGGGCAGGTCGGCCTCGTGCAGGCACACGGCCTGGGCGATCCACACGCGTTCTTCCGGGGAAAGGGGGTAGCCGCGCAGAATGCGCATGCACAAATCCGCGCCCTTTTCCGGGTGTTCGTCCTCGTGGCGCATGGTGTCGTGCAGCAGGCCCGCAACCTCGGCCAAAAGGGCCAGGCGGCGGCGTTCCTCCTGGTTCAGGCCCGTGGGTTCGGCCAGGGCCAGGGCGGCGGCGTCTATGGCCACGCGCTTGGCATGCTCCACGCCCAGGCCGCAGGGATCGTTCAAAAAGCCCAGGGCGTCGTTCTGCAACCGCAGCATCATGGGGTGGTCGAAGAAAAGATTGGAGGCATGGGAGAGCTCTTCGGCGCACTCCAGCACGAACGCAGGTTGAGGCCTGGAGGCGGAAAGCTCCCGGGCGCGACGCTTGAGTTGCAAAATGCGCGGATCCATCACCGTCCCCCCGTCTAGTCGTTGCCCTCTATCCAGTCGGGCGAGAAATCCTTCACCGTCGCCTGCAGGTGCTCTTTGAGCTTTTCCAGCAGGCGCGCTTCTATTTGCCGTACGCGTTCGCGGGTCACGCCGAAGCGGTCGCCTATCTCGCGCAGGGTCACCGGGCTGTCGGAAAGCAGGCGCTCGTTCAATATGGCCTGCTCCTTGTCCGACAAGTTGGGCACGATGGTCTTGAGGTTCTCCAGCAGCAGCCCGGAGATCTGGTCCTGGCTCAGGATGTCCTCTATGCCGGGGCCCAGGGCGGGCAGAAAGTCCAGCCGCGTGTTCTCGGAGTCCTCGCCTATGGAGATGTCCAGGCTCATGTCCTGGCGGGAGAGGCGCTGGTCCATCTGCTCTATCTCGGCCTCGCTCACCTGCAGGCTTTCGGAAAGGGCGCTGGTGGTGGGGTCGAACCCCATGTTGGACAGGCGCTGGCGCTCTTTGTTCAAGTTGTAGAACAGCTTGCGCTGGGTC
>DIVX01000175.1:69149-73630 GCA_002422505.1 Desulfovibrio sp. UBA6121 | reverse complement strand
AAGAGCCACTTCCAGTTGATGTTCAACAACTGGTCGAAGCGGATGCGGGGATAGGTCCAGCGGACCCACATCATAAAGGCCACCATGCCGAAGACCTTGGTCAGATACCACCAGAAGCCGTCCACGAAGGGCCCCTTCCAGCCGCCCAGGAAGAGCGCCGTGCACACGCCGGAGACCACGATCATGTTGGCGTACTCGGCCAGGAAGAACATGCCGAAACCCATGCCGGAGTACTCGGTGTGGAACCCGGCGGTGAGCTCGGACTCGGCCTCGGGGAGGTCGAAGGGAGCACGGTTCGTTTCAGCAAAGGCACAGACCACATAAAGCAAAAACGCGATGGGTTGTTTGATGAAGTTCCACTGCCACGGCCAGGAGCCCTGTTGCTCTACAAGGGTAGAGAGATCCAGGGTGCCGAACTGAAAAGCGATGGCCAAAACCGACAGCAGGAGGGGAATCTCATAGGCCACGGACTGGGCCACGGCGCGTCCGGCGCCCAGCAGGCCGTACTTGTTGTTGGAGGCCCAGCCGCCCAAAAGCAGCGAAAGCACCGCCAGGCCGGAAAAGGCCAGGATGAGCAGCAGGCCCAGGTTGATGTCCAGCGCGAAGAGGCCGTCGCCCACGGGCAGGGGCAAAAAGAGCAGCAGCACCGGGAGAAAAGACAAGACCGGCGCCAGCCAGAAGAGGATGGGGTCGGCCTTGTCGGGCATGAACAACTGCTTGCCCACAAGTTTCAGGGCGTCGGCCAGGGGCTGGAACAAACCATTGGGGCCGACCTCGTAGGGGCCGGGGCGGCGCTGGATGTGGCCAGCCACTTTGCGCTCCACCCAGACCATAACCAGGCCGATGAGGCCCACGCTTAAGGCCACGGCCACAAGGCCGATGAGGATGCGTATGAGTTCTGCGGGCATCGCGTTCTCCTACCTGTCGATTTCCGGGATGATCAGATCGAGGCTGCCCAGGATGGCCACGGCGTCCGCCAGAATGGTGCCCTGCGAGACCTCGGCGAAGAGGCTCAGGTTGCAAAAGCCCGGCGCGCGCAGCTTGGTGCGGTACAAGGTCTTGCCCCCATCGGACACGAGGTACACGCCGATCTTGCCGCGCGCTCCCTCCACTGCGAAGTAGGCCTCGCCCTTGGGGGCCTTCCAGGCCGGCTTGGGCGCGCCCTTCACCAGCACGTCGCCCTCGGGCATCATGTCCAGGCACTGCTCGATGATGCGCAGACTCTGCTCGAACTCGGCGATGCGCACGTCGTAGCGGCCGCGCGCGTCCTTGAGCTCCGAGGTGGGAATCTCAAAGTCCAGCTTGGGGTACACGGAGTACGGGTCGCTGCGGCGGACATCATAGGCCACGCCGGAGCCGCGGATGACCGGGCCGGTGGCGCCATAGCGGCGGCACGCCTCGGGCTCGATGACGCCGACCCCTTCGATGCGCTTGCGCAGGATGATGTTGTCGCTGACGAGATCCTTGTACATGGGCAAGCGGGAGCGCATCCAGGGGATGAACTCGCGGATGCTGGCGATGCAGTCCTCGTTCAGGTCCTGGGCCACGCCGCCCACGCGGAAGTAGCTGTAGGTCAGGCGCGATCCCGTGGGAATCTGCAGTATGTCCAGGATTTTTTCGCGGTCGTCAAAGGCGTACATGATGGGCGTGAAGGCCCCGAGGTCCAGCAGATAGGCGCCCCACCACAAGAGGTGCGAGGCGAGGCGGTTCAGTTCGCAGGTGATGGTGCGCACGTACTCGGCGCGCTCCGGCACCTCAATGCCCGCCAGCTTTTCCACCGCGCCCACAAAGGCCCAGTTCCAGCCCAGGGCGTGGCCGTAGTCCACCCGGCCCATATTGGGGATGAACTGCGCGGCGGTTTTCACCTCGGCCATCTTTTCGTGCATGCGGTGCAGGTAGCCGAGCACAGGCTCGGCGCGCAGGATGTACTCGCCGTCCATCTCCACCACCACCCGGAGCACGCCGTGGGTGGACGGGTGCTGGGGGCCAAGGTTCAGAATCAGCGAGCCTTCTTTGGCGGTCTTGGCGAAGTTGTTGGTGTAGAAGTCGCCGGCGACCTGTTCGAGAAGTGGGTTCTGTGTCATGCCACTATCCTTGTTATGCCGGGGCTTTGTCGCCAGCGGGAGCCTGGGCTTCCGCCGGGGCGTCGGGCGTCATGAGGCCGAAGCCGGGTGCGCAGCAGAGCACTTGGCCCGCTTCCAAAACATCGCGCACCTTGATCCGCGACTTGGGGTCCTTGCGCAGGGGAAAGCAGTCGGCCATGTCCGGGTCCATCAAAAGCGGAATGAAGTTCGGGTTGCCCTCGAACTGCACGCCGTGGAAGTCGCGGGTTTCGCGTTCGTGCCACTCCGCCCCGTGGAATACATGGGCGATGGAGGGAACGTTCGGGGCCTCGTGCGGGGCCACCACGCGCAGGGCGATGCGGCCCGGCTTTTCGAAGTGGGCGAAGTGGTAGGTCACCACGTAGCCCTCCGCGCAGTCCAGGGCGCTTATGTCCTCAAGGAAATAGTCTGCCGCCAGAAGCCGTTGCGCAGCTTTGACCAGGCTTGCCGCAGGCAGAAACGCCTGCCAGGTCTTGCCGGTCTTGGCGAAGTCGCAGGCGGCCAGATAGTCGACCGCCAGACCTTTCAAAAGCGCATCCATCTACTTGCCCTCCTCAAACGGCCCATCAAGGGGCGCATTGGGCCAGAAGCGCTTGCCGGCGATCTTCTCCTGCAGGAGGAAGAGCCCCTCGAGCAGCCCTTCGGGCCGGGGCGGGCAGCCGGGCACGTACACATCAACGGGGATGAGGTGGTCCACACCCTCCATGATGCCGTACTGGTCCTTGAACTTGAAGGGACCGCCGGAAATGGCGCAGTTGCCAAGGGCCATGACCCAGCGCGGGGCGGGCATCTGCTCGTACAGGCGCACCACGGCCGGGGCCATTTTCTTGGTCACCGTACCGGCAACGATCATCAGGTCGCTTTGGCGCGGGGAGGGGCGGAACACCTCGGCCCCGAAGCGGGCGATGTCCCAGCGGGCCATGCCCACGGCCATCATTTCAATGGCGCAGCAGGCCAGGCCGAAGGTCATGGGCCACAGCGACATGGACCGGCACAGGTCCATGATCTGCTTGGCCGGACCGATGTTCAGGAGCGGGTCCGCGACGATGACGTCCGGTTTCTGCGCTACGAGATTTTGCGCGGCCATGTGAACACCCCTTTCGCCCAGAAGTAGATGATTGCCAGTGCGAGCACCGTGAGGAAAATGACCATTTCCAGGAAGGGCAGCCACCCTTCCGTGGCGCGGTACACCGAGGCGACCGGGAACAGATAGAGCACGTCCACGTCGAAGGCCAGGAACAGCAACGCGTAAACGTAGTAGTTGATCCCGAAGCTCGTCCAAGCGCCCCCGTGGGGACGCATGCCGCACTCATACGGCATACCCATGTCTCCGCCGCGCGCACGCGGGGCGATAAGATAAGACAGAACGAGCGGACCGCCAGCAAACAGCAACCCGCCCACCAGGAACAGGATGATGGCTAAATGGAGCCAGCTAAAAACCATAAACCTCCCCCTTGCCGGAAGAACCAGCTCGAAATATTGAGCCGCACCAAACCCTTTGGACTAATATCTACACTTTGCCCCGACTTGCGAACAACGTCAACCCCTCTTCTGAAAAATCGTCCTTGCTCGCTGCTTTCCCCACGCATTCCGTGCAATGCAATGCTGCAAAATGCTTGAAATTTGTTTTACATCGTTCAAGTTTTCACAAGAAATACGGCCCTTGCATGCTTCTCCTAACGCCAAGTAGGCATACACTAAATTCTGCCGTCATATCAGAAGGATATATTCACACCTTTACAACATTTGGCACAAAGCCGCCAAGGGTTCTTGTAACCGGTGGAAAGGCTAGCCTAGAACAAAACCGATTGGTAGCACTTTTTTATAATTCGTATGTTCAGCTGGAACGGGCCTGCCCCCACCGCCCTTGTGCCGCACCGTGTTTCAGCCTATTAAATCCGGGAAGCGTGAATAATCCACACCAGGAGAGCACATGGCCAAAAGCAAACGCATCCTCATCACCGGCGGCTCAGGATTTCTCGGCTCGCATTTGTGCGAACGGCTGCTGGCCGCCGGGCACGATGTGCTCTGCGTTGACAATTATTTCACAGGCCGCAAGGAGAACATCCGCCACCTGCTGGCAAACCAGCACTTCGAGGTGCTGCGCCACGACGTGACCTTTCCGCTCTACGTGGAGGTGGACGAGATTTACAACATGGCCTGCCCGGCCTCGCCCATCCACTACCAGCACGACCCCGTGCAGACCACCAAGACCAGCGTGCACGGCGCCATCAACATGCTGGGCCTGGCCAAGCGCATCAAGGCCAAGATACTGCAGGCCAGCACCAGCGAGGTGTACGGCGACCCGGCCATGCACCCCCAGCGCGAGGACTACTGGGGCAACGTCAACCCCATCGGCCCGCGCGCCTGCTACGACGA
>DIVX01000175.1:0-69135 GCA_002422505.1 Desulfovibrio sp. UBA6121 | reverse complement strand
CGCATCTTCAACACCTATGGCCCGCACATGGCCGTAAACGATGGCCGCGTGGTCTCGAACTTCATCGTGCAGGCCCTGCGCGGCGAGGACATCACCGTCTATGGCGACGGCAGCCAGACGCGCTCCTTCTGCTATGTGGACGACCTGGTGGACGGGCTCGTCCGGCTGATGGAGAACACGCCCGACGACTTCACCGGGCCGGTGAACCTGGGCAACCCGCGCGAGTTCACCGTGTTGCAGTTGGCCCAGGCCGTGGTGGCCATGCTGGGCTCGCGCTCCAAAATCGTCCACAAGCCCCTGCCGCAAGACGACCCCATGCAGCGCAAGCCGGACATCACCCTGGCCAAAAGCGCCCTGGGCTGGGACCCGCAGATCCCCCTGGAGGAAGGTCTGAAGCCCACGGTGGCGTTCTTCCGCCAGGTGCTGGGACTCTAAGGCCGCGCCATGGGCGGCCTTTGCGGCCACGTCCGCGCGCGGGGGCTTGGGGCCGATGCCGCCGCGCGCCTTGAGGGCGTGCTGGCGGGCATAGCCCACCGCGGCCCAAACGCCCTGGGCCGCTGGGCCTGCGAGCACTTGGCCCTGGGCCACGCGCGCCTCTGCGTGCTCGACCTGGACCAGCGCGCGGGCCAGCCCATGCACGACCCCAGGACCGGCAATGTCATCGTCTTCGACGGTGAGATCTATAACTTCCGCGCCCTGCGGGCCGGGCTGGAGGCGCGGGGCGAACGTTTCCGCACCGCCGGCGACACCGAAGTGCTGCTGGCCCTGTACCGCGTGCACGGGCAAGACTGCCTGCAACACCTGCGCGGCATGTTCGCCTTCGCCCTTTGGGACGCCGCCCGCCAGGAGCTCTTCCTGGCGCGAGATCCTTTGGGCAAGAAGCCGCTGGTGTACTTCGAATCGGCCAGGGGCCTGGTCTTCGCCTCAGAAATCCGCGCCCTGCGCGCCCACCCGGACTGCCCCACCCTGGACTCCGCCGGGCTGGACCCCGAGGCCCTGGACCTCTACCTGAGCCTGGGCTACGTGCCTGCGCCCAAAACCATCCTGCCCGGCCTGCGCAAGCTGCCCCCCGGCTGTTGCGCCACGTATTCCTGCCGCGCCGCTGCCCCCAGCCTGCTTGTGCGCCGCTACTGGGAAATGGATTTCCGCACCAAGCGCAACATCTCCGAGGCCGAGGCCCTGGACCTGGCCTGGGCCGAACTGCGCGAGAGCGTGCGCCTGCGCCTGGAATCCGACGTGCCCCTGGGGCTGCTGCTTTCCGGCGGGGTGGATTCGAGCCTCGTGGCCGCCGTGCTGGCCGAGCTTCGCCCCGGCAAGGTGCAGGCCTTCTGCCTCGGCTTTGGCGAAAAGAAGTTCGACGAGTTGCCCTACGCCCAGGCCGTGGCCCGGCACCTGGGCATCCCCCTGCACCACGAGATAATGCCCCCGGCCAGCCTCTCCATGCTGCCGGAGGTGGTGGAGCGCTACGGCGAGCCCTATGCCGACGACTCCGCCCTGCCCGCCCTGGCCCTTGCGCGCATGGCGCGCGGCCACATCACCGTAGCCCTCGGCGGCGATGGCGGCGACGAGCTCTGCTGCGGCTACCCGACCTACCGCCACGCGCGCACCGCCAGCGCCCTGGGCGCGCTGTTCACCCCGCCCCTGCCCGGAGACGAAACCCTGCGCGGCCTCGCCGCCTCGCAAGACTCCCTGGTCCGCGCCCTGCGCGAAACCGCCGCCGGGAGCCTTTGGCCCGAGGCCAAACCCCTGCTGCGCAAGGAGGCCCGCCTGCTGCCCCTCAAGCAGCGCCTGTACACCCAAAGCGCAGCCCGCGCCGTGGCCCGCGCCCATGCCGACTGGTTTCTGCCCTGGCTGCACCGCTCCTACCTGCGCGCCGGGAACCCCGTTGAGCGCATGCTGTACATAAACAACAGCACCGGCCTGCCCGACAACCTGCTGGTCAAACTGGACATGGCCAGCATGGCCCACGCCCTGGAGGTGCGCTCGCCCCTGCTGGACCAGAAGCTCGTTGAGCTTTTCGCCAGCTTCCCCGTGAGCCTCAAGGTGCGCGGCCGCGAAACAAAATATCTGCTCAAAAGAATGGCGGAAACCCGCGTGCCGCCGGAAGCGCTCTCCCGCCGCAAGCGGGGTTTCGACCTGCCCCTGCGCGAGTGGATGGCCGGCCCCATGCGCGGCTTCGTGCGCGAGGCCCTCTCCCAGGCCGCGCCCGCCCTCAAGGAGCACCTGCGCCTCGACGCAGCCCTGGCCCTGGCCGAGGAGCACGCCCACGGCAAGAACCACAAGAACATGCTCTGGCGGCTGGTGGTGCTGGCCTTGTGGAGCAGGGCGAAATAACAGAGGCTGCACGCCGCCCCGACTCTCCCCTCCTGTTCCGCTTGGCCTCTCCCCTCCTGTTCCGCCCCGGTCTCCCCTGTTTCGCCTGCTCCTTGCCCGGCGCGCCGCGCCGCGCTACAAGGGCCGCATGCTGCTCGATCTCAAGATAGCCCTGGCCTCTTTGGCCGCGCACAAACTGCGCGCGGTGCTGGCCATGCTGGGCGTTTTTCTGGGCGCGCTCTCGTTCAACGGCGTGCAGCACGTGGCCGAGGCCATGTACAAGAATGCGGAGGCCGAGGCCGAGAAGCTGGGGCCGGGCCTGTTCGCGGCCATGGCCGGGCAGGTGCGCTTCACGCGGGAGGGCGGCGCGCGCAACCAGGGTTTTCAGCGCACTTTCACCGTGCAGGACGCCCGCGCCCTGCAGGCCGGTGTGCCGGGCGCGCTGGAGCTTGCGCCGTTCTTGTCCTCCAACATGCCCATACGCGCGGCCGGGGTGACGGTGAACACGCAGATGGTGGGCACCTGGCCGGAGTACGTGCGCATCCGCAGCTTTCAGCCGGAGTTCGGGCGTTTTGTGAGCGCGGCGGACGTGCTGGACATGGAACGCGTGGTGGTGCTGGGCCGCAAGATTGCGGAGCGCCTGTTCGGCGACCCGGAATCGGCCTTGGGGCGCGAGGTGCAGGTATTCCGGGCGCGCTTCGTGGTGGTGGGCGTCATGGAGGCCAAGGGCCGCGACTTGACCGGCACGGACCAGGACGAGCAGACCTTTCTGCCCCTTTCAACGTTCATGCGCCGGGCGGCGAATCAAACGTGGATCACCGGGGCCTATTTGCGCCTGGCCGAGGGCGCGGACGTGGACCAGGCCAAGGCGGCGGCCACGGCGATTCTGCGCCAGCGCCACCATTTGGAGGGCAAGAAGGAGGACTTCAGCCTGCTTACGCCCTCCGACGCCATGCAGCTGCGGCGCGAAGCGCTGGACCTGGTGCAAACCCTGGGGGTCATCACGTCCGTCATTTCCTTCGCCGTGGGCGCCATGGGCATTTTGTCCATCATGGTGCTTATGGTGCAGGCGCGGCGCACGGAAATCGGCATCCGCCGGGCCGTGGGCGGCAGCCGGGGGCAAATAACGCGGCAGTTTCTGCTGGAGGCGGGCATAATGGCCGGCGTGGGCGGGGCCTTGGGCGTGGCGGGCAGCCTGCTGCTGGTTTCCGCAGTGTGCGCCCTGGCGGGCTTTCCGTACGTGTTCGAGCCGCTGTTCACCCTGTCCACGCTGGGGGGCTCGGTGCTGCTGGGCCTTGCGGCCGGGGCCTATCCGGCCCGGCAGGCCGCGGCCATAGAGATTTTGGACGTGCTTTCGGCCTGATTTCCGCAGCGTCTTTTCGCTCCGGGGCGGGGCTCAGCCCACGAAAACCTCGCTGCCGGTGCCGTCGAAGAGATGCTTGCAGTCCTTCTTGAGGGTGAAGAGCTCCGGGTCGCGCAGCATGGTGTCCAAAAGGCGCATCAGCACGCGGCGGGTCATTTCGCCCACCAACACGCCGTCCGCGTCCACCACGGGCAGGGCGGTTATCCTGCGCTCGCGCAGCAGCAGGCGCGCTTCCAGAAACATGCCCGAAGGGGCCACGGTGGGCAGGTCTGTGCGCATAAAGCGCGACACGGGCAGGTTCTTTCTCTCGGCCAGGGCGCAGCCGATGCGCTCCAGGGCCTTGGCGTCGGCCAGGTCGCCGCTCTCGTGGGCGGCCACCAGCTCCGGCTCCATGATGCGGGTCAGAATGTCCAGCATGGTGACCACGCCAAGCAGCACGCCTTGTTCATCCACCACATACGTATAGCGCGAGCGCCCGCCAGGGGTGGCGTACCATTCGATGAGCCGTGACACGGGTTCGTCGGGGCCGACCCGCGTGGGGTCGTGCCGCATGATCTGCTCGATGCGCATGGCGTTGGACCTCCGGCTGGCTACAGGGCAAGACCTCGCGCCCTTGTTCGGCCTGGCCAAGGGCGCGTCAACGGCGAGTTGCGGGCGCTATTTGCTCGGAGCCTTGGGCGCAAAGGCGCTCACGCGGGCGTCCAGGCCCTCGCGCTCCGCGCTGGAAAGGCTCTTGCCCACCACGTCGCGGTGCTGCCGGGCCTCGGCCTGGCCGTAGCGCGCGGCCAAACCGAACCAGTAATAGGCCTGGGGCAGGTTCTTGGGCAGCGCCAGGCCTTCCTGATACAGCAGCCCCAGGTTGTACTGGGCCTTGGGATCGCCCAGTTCCCCGGCGCGGATGAGCAGGGCCTCGGCCTCGGCCGGGTTTTTGTCGCCGGCCTGGCCGTCAAGCAGCATCAAGGCCAGGTTGCACATGGCCCCGGTGTGGTTGCGGCCTGCGGCCTCGCGGTACCAGCGCTGGGCGGCCTGGGGGCTGGCGGGCACGCCCTGGCCCTGCTGGCAGTGCAGGGCGAAGGAGTACTGGGCGCGGGCGTGGCCAGACTTTGCGGCGCGCTCCAGCCAGTGGGCGGCCTTGGTGGTGTCTTTGGGCACGCCTATGCCCTGGGCGTACATCTGCGCCAGCAGGTACTGCGCGCGCGGATGGTCGGCCTCGGCGGCCTTCTGCATCCACTGGGCGGCCTTGGCGTCGTCGCGCTCAAGGCCCTTGCCGCGGGAATACGCCAGGGCCAGATTGTACATGGCCTTCACATGGCCCTTTTGCGCGGCGGAAAGATAATAGCGCGCGGCCTGCCTCAGGTTCATGGGCACGCCATTGCCGTTGCTCAAAAGCTCCGCCAGATTGTACATGGCGGGCACGTTGCCCTGGGCGGCGGCTTTTTCGTACAGCTCGGCGGCCGTGGCGGCATTCTGGGCCACGCCGCGCCCCTGGTCGTAGGCCAGGGCCAGGTTGAACTGCGCGCCGGCCAGGCCTTTCTCCGAGGCCAAGGTCCACCAACGCACGGCCTCGGCCGGGGCTTTCGGGGCGCCCTTGCCCAGGGCCAGGGCGATGCCGACCTCGTTCTGGGCGTGGATGTCTCCGCCCTGGGCCTTGGCCAGTGTTTCGCGGAACTTCGGGCTGGTCTGGGCTACGTCGGGCTCCAGCACGGAAGGCTGCGGCGCGTTGGTCTTGTTGGCGGCGGCGCCGCTTGGCAAAAGCGCAAGGCCCCAAAGGGCAAGGGCCGCAGCAAGGGCGGGCCGCAGGCGCTTGGTGCGGATGGATGCGGGATGCGTCACGTGGGATGTGCCCTCCTGAAGACATGGCGGCCCGCCACTACCAGCGGTCCTGACCCGGTATATTAGGCCGCTTGGCGCGCGTTGTCCACACCTGCGCAGACTGAAGCTGGACCATGTGCAGACTGTCGCGCCGCTGTGCGCAATGCTACGGCTTCTGCAACGTCACTCTATTTTCCATATAAATGCAAAATCTTTAAACGTAGAAATACACACCCTAAAAATCAAACAGGCTAACCTATAGATGCTTGTGCGAAAAACTCCTGGACACGGATACATACGTCAAATAAATACGCGCAAAACAATGCGCGAGAATACACATATACCTCGTGCTGCAACACAGGAGGACGAGAATGCAATGTCTTTTTCTGTTCAAGGATGCGGCGGGGCGCCTGCCGACAGCACAGCAGCTACGCCGGTGCGGGTTCCTGGTGTCGGAGGCGGCGCTGCCGGGAAACGCGGCAGGCACGGTCTGCGAAGCGCCGGACCAACCGCAAGCCTGGCCGGGCCTGGCCCTGGCGGCGGAGCCCACGGCTGTTTACGGCGGCCGCGCCCAGGAACGGGCGTTCGAGGCCGCGCCGGACCAGACGCAAGACGGTGCACGGGACGGCGCGCAGGACGGTGCGCAGGACGGCGCGCAGGGCATTTCAGGGAACCCGGCGCAGCCCCAGCACGCATGCGCAGGCCAGGAGCGTCTGCACGGCCCGCCGCAGGCCGAGGGCGCTCGATGAGCACCCCTTGCGCACGGCAAAAGAAAAGCTCCCCCGGTCCAAAAGGGCCAGGGGAGCTGAAACGCCAGGGCGCCAGGGCTAGGCCTGGTTCACGGGAATGCGGCGCGGGGCGGCCTTTTCCAGCCTGGGCAGGTGGATGGTGAGCACGCCGTCCTTCAGGTTGGCGGCAATGTTCTCGCGGTCCACCCGGTCAGACAGGCTCACGGCGCGCACGTACTCGCCCGGGCCGAACTGCACCTCCAGGAAGGTCTCTTTGTCCGAGGCCCCCTGCAGCGCTCTCCCGGTCACAAGCAGTTCGTTCTCGTTGATGTCGATCTTGAGGTCCTCGCGGCGCACGCCGGGAATGTCCATGTAGACGTAGAAGCCGTCCTCGCGCTCCAGAATGTCCGTGGCCGGGCTGACGCGGGGCAGGGGCTTGGCGGCGGTTTCGGGCGTGGCGGCGGTCTTGGTTTCAGCGGTGTCGGTCATGGCTTTTCCTCCTTGCTGCGGCTGCGGCCTTAGGCCACATCAATGCTGATCTTGCGCGGGGCGCACTGCGCGCACTTGGGCAGAACAACGGTAAGCACCCCGTCCACCAGGGTGGCGCGCACGGCCTCGCGGTCAACCGGCACGTTCAGAACAACCACGCGCTGGAAAAAGCCCGCCGGTCGCTCCTGGCGGTAATACTTGCCCTGCTCCGTGGGGCGCTCGCCCTTTATGACCAGACTCTTTTCCGTAAGCGTCAGGTCCAGGGCGTCCAGGGGCAGGCCGGGCAGTTCGGAGCGCACGTAATAGGCCGTCTCGTCCTCGCTCACGTTGAGCGGCGGGTAGGCCATGCGGCGTCCTTCCGCGTACTGCGGCTTGAAGAAGTCCTCGAACAGCCGCTCGAAGCGGCCAGGAAAGGTGTACAGCGTGTTGAAGTCGAGCACCATGGCAATACCTCCTTGCGGATGTTGTGTGCGAAAAATAGGCATGCCTTCGGCACAGTCAAGATTGTTTTCCACAGAAATGTTCCCACGCAGCAGAAGAATTCCGATGTTATCAACAGAATCTTGCAAATAATGTATAAGCATGTGGAGAATATTCGAACAGGGGGAAGAAGACAAAGGTGTGCGCCGCTTTCCGGTTCTTCCGGGTGGCCCCGGCCCTTCTTTGTCCGGGTCTGGCGGGTCACTGTTGCGGCGCACTGCGCTTTTGGGTGGCAGGGGGCGGCTCAATCCGCCATTCTTTTTGAGAGTGTTGCGGAGCTATTCGATTTCACCCTCCGTTGCCGTTGCGGCCTTGGCCGGGCCTCCGGACCTTCCGGAGCGGCCTCTGGTTTGAAGGTAAGCACGGCGCGGGCATTGTAAAGCCCCTGCGGCGCATCAAGCCATGATCCGCCCCCCCCTTGCCAGCCGGGGCCGGGCAGGGCATTCTGCGCGTGCCAGCTCGGCGGGCCGCCCCGCCAACGGAGCACCCTGAAACGCCAAGACCCCACAGAACGCACGCCACGCCCAAAGGAGGCCCCATGACCAGCCCCGTATATTTCTGGAACCTGCGCGCCAGCGTGAAAGCCCCCTACCCGGAGCGCATCCGCCGCCTGCTGGACCGCACCGGCTTTGCCGAGAGCGTGGACGACGGCGAGCTTACGGCCGTAAAGATCCACTTCGGCGAGCGCGGCGTGACCAGCCACGTGCAGCCGCTGATGCTCAAGCCCATTCTGGACTTCTTGACCAAGGCCGGAGCCCGGCCCTTCCTCACCGACGCCAGCACCCTGTACGTGGGCCAGCGCGGCGAGGCCGTAAGCCACGCCATGCAGGCGGCCCTGCACGGTTTCGACCCCCTGCTGCTGGGTGCGCCGGTGATCATCGCCGACGGCCTCAAGGGCGCCAGCCAGGAGGCCCTGCCGGTACGCGGCGGCAAGCGCATCAGCAAGGCCTTCATCGCGGCGGACATTGCCAACGCCGATCTTTTCGTCTCCGTGAACCACGCCAAAGGGCACGAGCTGGCGGGCTTCGGCGGCGCGCTCAAGAATATCGGCATGGGCTCCGCCAGCAAGCAGGGCAAAATGCAGCAGCACGTCAGCACTGGGCCCATGGTCGTCATCGACAAGTGCAAGGGCTGCGGGGCCTGCGTGGCCATGTGCGCGGCCAAGGCCCTTACCCTGGCCGATTCCCCGGACGGCAAAGGCAAGAAGATACTGCTGGACCAGAGCCGCTGCATCGGCTGCGGGGCCTGCTTTCTGGCCTGCAAGCACGAGGGGCTGGTCATCAACTGGCAAACCGACGTGACGGCCTTTTTGGAACGCATGATGGAGTACGCCGCCGCAGTGCTGCAGCCGCGCACCAAGCCCTGCCTGCACATCAGCTTCGTCACCTGCGTCACGCCGGACTGCGACTGCATGGGCTTTTCCGACGCCTGCATCTGCCCGGACGTGGGCATTCTGGCCTCCCTGGACCCCGTGGCCATCGACCAGGCCAGCATCGACCTCATCAACAAGGCCGAGCCGCTCTGGCCCAGCCACCTGCCCAAGGGCCTCAAGGCCGGGGACGACAAGCTGCGCGCCCTGCGCCCGCACCTGCCGGAGGACTTCGGCCTGGGCTACGCCGAGGCCCTGGGCCTGGGCACCCGCGCATACGAGCTCATCGCCCTGTAACCAGGGCCGGGCACACCCAACCGCACCAGGGCGGCGCGTTCGAGGTTCCGGGCGCGCCGCCCTGCTTTTCGCCCCCGGCTACGCAGCCCGCAAAGCCTTGTCCGGCGGGCACCGGAACGTCATTTACCCAGCCGCCCGGCGCGAGCAGGCTGTTGACCACCCACCCATTTCTGGCCTAGGCTGTGAGTCTGCGCAAGGATACCCCCCGCCCCGGCGCGGACGGGGGAACGGCAACGCCGGGCGCACAGGCCGAACCACCCTTGGAGGAAATGGATGTCCAGCCAGTCCAGTTATGAGTTCTACGGGGCCGATTTGACCAAGATGCCCCCCTTGCGCGCCATTGCCGAAACCCTTGTCCTTGATGGCCGCGTACGCGCGGTGAACGCAGCCGAAGCTTACGAGCTGGCGCTTTCCCAGCCCGATGTGAGCGCGACGGACATGCCCGTGTACCCCCCGGCCGCCCGGCGTCTGGGCCTGCCCGAGGGCGCGCGCGTGCTGAACAACTGCCACGGGCGCATCGTGGGCCGCAGCGCCAACGCGCGCCGCTTCTACAACGCCCTTTCCCCGGCGGACCAGCAGAAGGTGCTGGGCGACCTGCGCGAGGCCATGTTCGACTTCCAGAAGCGCCCGCTCATCAAGGCCCATGCCGTGCTCGGCCTGGACCGCGACCTGATGATAAAGGCCACCCTTGTGGGCGGGCTGGACGACGCGGTGAACATCTTCAACTGGCTGGCCAACTTCACCCCCTTTGACGAACTAGCCGAGCAGTATGCCGCAAGCCCCAAGCTGCCCATCCAGGACATCCTGGTCATAGGCGACAACCTGTGGAGCAACCTTGACCCCTTCTACCACAACCACGGCGGCCCGCAGCTGGCCCTGGTGGACGAAGGGGCCAACGTCATCTTCAACCTCGGCATGCGCTACTTTGGCGAGCGCAAAAAGGGCACCCTCACCCTGGCCTGGACCAGCGGCATGCGCCTGGGCATGGCCGCCTGCCACGGCGGCATCAAGGAGATCGACTTCTCCGCCTGCCAGGACGCGGCGGCCCGGAACGTGGGCAAGCGCTCCATCGCTTTTTTCGGGCTCTCCGGCACGGGCAAAAGCTCGCACACAAACAGCGCGGATAACGGCGGCACCCTGCCGCAGGGCTTCAAGAAGGTGGTGCTGCACGACGACGCCTTCCAGATAGATTGCGCGCAGAAGGTGTGCCGCGTGTGGGAACCCACGCTGTTCGACAAGACCGACTCCCGGCCCGTTGGGCACGAGGACTGGCGCTACATCATCAGCGTCATGAACCACGGGCTCATCGAGGTGGACGGGCGCGTGCTGCCCCTGGGCCAAGACCTGCGCAACTCCAACGGCCGCGCCCTGTTCGACCGCGATCTGCTGGGCGCGTATGTGAACCGCTGCGGCTTCCCGGACATCATCTGCTGGCTGATGAAGGACTCGTGTTTGCCGCCGCTTTTGCGCTTTTCCAGCCAGCCGCTGGCCGTGGCCATGGGCGCAAGCCTCATGACGCGCCGCAACCGCGCCGAGAACGTGCCCGAGGAAGAACTGGCCAAGCTGGTCTTTGTGCCCTTTGCCAACCCGTTTCGCGTGTACGAGCTGTGGCGCGACGTGCAGGCCTTCGCCAAGGTCTTCGACCAGGGCGCCAAGGGCTACTGCTTCAACTCCAGCGGGTTCTGGAAGTCGTCCGATGTGGACCTGCGGCCCATTCCGCTCAAAACCTCCCTGCGGCTGCAAACCGCCCTGCTGCTGAACGAACTGGACTGGGAGGACCTGGACATTCTGCCCGGCGCGCAAATTCCCACCCGCGCAAGCGTGGAGGCCATTTTGCCCGGCTACTACGACACCTATCACCCGGCCAACGTGGAAAACCGCCAAGCGTACCTTTCCACGGTGCGCTCGCGCTTCCGTCAGCGCATGGTGTTTCTGCAATCAAGCGACCTGCACGACAAGCCCGGCCTGCTCCTGAACCTCATCAACGCCCTGGGCGTTGGCGGCGGCAAGGACGAGGACGGCGACTAGAGGACACGGCTCCGGCTCCGCCTCCCCCCGGCACGGCCTTGCCATTGCCTGAGAACGACCAACCAAGGAGCAGCCATGCGCGCCATAGCAGTCGTAGGCTACAAGAAATCCGGCAAGACCACCCTGGCCCTGGAACTGGCCGAGGCCCTGCGCAAGCAGGGTTTGAGCGTCACCCTGGTGAAGCACTCGCACCACGGCTTTGATGAAAAGGCCGAGACCGACACTGCGCGCTTTCGCACCAGCGCAGACATGGTCATGGGCTTTTCGCCCGGCGGCAGCTTCGTGTCCTGGCCGGGGGAGCGCTCCCTGGCGCAGATGATCCCCTTCGCCACCACGGACTTCCTGGTCATGGAGGGCGGCAAGACCCTGGGCCTCATGCCGCGCATCATCATCGCCGGAGACGAGGAAACCGCCCTGAACCTGGACCCGGCCCTGGCCCTGGCGGCCTACGGCGACCAGGCCCTGGACGAGATCATGGCCACCCGCGACGTGGCGGGCTTGGCGCGCATTGCCGCCAAGGCGGGCTTTCTGCTGCCCGGGCTGGACTGCGGCGCCTGCGGACGCGAGAACTGCCGCGGCCTGGCGGTGGACATCGTGGCCGGAAACGCCACCCCGGCCGATTGCAAGGCCATGAACAACAGCCTGCGCATCACCGTGGGCGGCCAGCCCCTGCCCGTGAACCCCTTTGTGGAGCGCATCCTGCGCAGCGGCATTCTGGGCATGCTCTCCGAACTCAAGGGCTACACCCCCGGCAAGGTGGACATCCGCATTGAGTGACCCCACGCCCCCCAAGACCCTTGACGGCCACGGCTTTCTGAATGTTGTGAGCCGCGCGGAATTCTGCGCGCTGCTGGCCAGCTTTGCGCCCCTGGAAACGGAGATAGCCCCCCTGGAGCAGGCCCTGGGCCGGGTGCTGGCGCTGGACTTGCTGGCCCCGGAGGATCTGCCCCAGACCGCCCGCGCCAGCATGGACGGCTACGCCCTGGCCGCCCGCGATGTTTTTGGCGCCAGCGAGAGCAATCCGGCCTATGCGGACTGCGTGGCCGACCTGCGCATCGACTGGAGCGCACGTGACAAAGCGGGCATGGCGGACGGCGAGGTGCGCCTCGCATCCGGCCAGTGCGCGCGCATCCCCACCGGGGGCACCCTGCCCGAAGGGGCCGACGCCGTGGTCATGGTGGAGCACACCGACATACTGAGCGGCGGCGCGGCCAGAAAGCAGCATCCCGATGGCGCGGCCACCGTGGAGGTGCGCAAGACCGTGGCCCCCGGCGAGAATGTCATGCTCCCCGGCGAGGACGTGCGCGCAGGCGAAACCGCCCTGCCCGCCGGGCGCACCCTACGCGCCCAGGACGTGGGCCTGCTGGCGGCGCTGGGCCTCACCTCCGTGCCTGTGGGCGCGCGGCCCCGCGTGGGCATTCTTTCCACCGGCGACGAACTGGTGCCCGCCGGCGAAACGCCCCGCCCCGGCCAGATACGCGACGTGAACAGCCACGCCCTGGCCTGCCTGGCGGCAGAGGCCGGAGCCCTGCCCGTTCCGCTGGGCATCATCCCCGACGACCTGCCCCGCCTGACCGACGCCCTTTCCAAGGCCCTGAAGGACTGCGACGTGGTGCTGCTCTCTGGCGGCAGCTCCGTTGGCGCGCGCGACCACACCAGCGCCGCCGTCCTGCTCCAGCCGGATTCGGCCATTCTGGCCCACGGCGTGGCCGTTAGCCCCGGCAAGCCCACCATCCTCGCCCGGGTGGGCGGCAAGGCGGTCCTCGGTCTGCCCGGCCAGGTGACCTCGGCCCAGGTGGTGCACGCCGTGCTGGTGGCGCCCTTTCTGCGGCACCTTTCCGGCTGCGCCCAGGCCCTGAACGCCGCCGCTCCCCCCTTCGTGGCCGAACTGGCGCGCAACATCGCGGGCCGCCCCGGACGCGAGGACTTCGTGCGCGTGCGCCTGGAAGCGCGCCCCGGCCTGCCGCCCCTGGCGCACCCGGTGCTGGGCAAAAGCGGGCTGCTCAAAACCCTGCTCGCGGCAGACGGGCTCATCGCCGTGCCCGCCGAGGCCGAGGGCCTGTACAAGGGCGCGCTGGCCCCGGTCTGGCCGCTGTAGCAATGCTCCGCTGAATAGTGCTGTGGAGGCACGAACGAATATTCGCTGCACGTCGTTGCTCTTGTTGGCGTTCTTTGATAACGGATTGCCGGTAAACAGCGTAGATTACATTCGATAGGCTCCAAAGGACGTTAAATGGCCATCCTGTACGCGCCAGATGTCGGAACGTTATTGCTTTGCGACTTTCGCGGGACAATGCCCCCAGAAATGAACAAGAAACGGCCTGTCGTCGTTTTGTCCTGCTTTTCATACAGGCTATGTGTTATTGTTCCCTTAAGCACCACGGAGCCTACACCGATAAAAAGTTGTCATTGCGCAGTGTACACCCCTGATCCGCTGCCGGATCCTTATGACTCCGAATCCCACTGGGCTAAATGTGATATGCTCTGCACAGTTTCGTATGACCGCCTATCTCTGCCGCACCGTGGAAAAGACAGCAATGGCAAACGCATCTATGTCATAAAGAAAGTTTCTGCCCATGACCTAAATGAGATCAGAAAATGTGTTGCTGCGGTGCTTTCTTTGCCGCTTCCAGGTTGACAGTGGGCTGCACTGGACCTATATTTACATTGTCTGCGCTGCAAGAAGCGCCAAGTCCTCAGGGCTCGTCCCTGAGGCCGTAGCGGAAGGGAGATTGCAATCCACCGCTTCGTCTGAAAGCCCCGCCCTGCGGGGCTTTTTTTATCAAATCAACCGGGCCCAACCCACCCCCCGCAGCTTGTGACAAACCGCCCACGGCTTGACGCGCCCGCGTGCGCGGTTCTAATGACGGCCACGGCCCGGCGCTGTCCCCCACCCTCATCCACCCGCCGCCGAGGCCCCACCGCAAGGAGAACGCCATGGCCCAGAAACAGCGCACCGCACCGGACATCCTGGCCCGCAAAGGCCACAGCAAAATCGCCGTGCTCACGGCCTACGACTATCCCACCGCCCTGCTGGCCGACGAAGCCGGAGCCGACGTCGTCCTGGTGGGCGACAGCCTGGGCATGGTCTGCCTGGGCCTGCCCGATACCCTGGGCGTAACCATGGCCGACATGCTGCACCACACCAAGGCCGTGAGCCGCGCCGCCAAACAGGCCCTCGTGGTGGCCGACATGCCCTTTCTTTCGTACCAAACCAGCGTGGCCGACGCCGTGGCCAACGCCGGGCGCTTTTTGCAAGAGGCCGGAGCCCGCGCCGTGAAGCTTGAAGGCGGCAGCGAATTCGCGCCGCACATCCGGGCCATGCTGGCCGCAGGCATTCCGGTGATGGGCCACCTGGGCCTTACGCCACAGCAGGTGGCCGTGTTTGGCGGATTCAAGGCCCAGGGCAAAAACGCCCGCGCCGCACGCGCCCTGCTGGCCCACGCCCGCGCCCTGGCCGAAGCCGGGTGCTTCGCCCTGGTGCTGGAAGCCGTCCCGGCTGAGGTCGCCCAGCGCATCACCGCCGAAATCGCCATCCCCACCATCGGCATTGGGGCCGGGCCGGACTGCGACGGCCAGGTGCTGGTGTTCCACGACGTGCTGGGCCTGTGCCCCGGCCTGCGCCCCAGCTTCGTCAAACAATACGCGGACCTCTGGACGTCCGCCAAGGACGCCCTGGCCGCCTACTGCGACGAGGTGCGCCAGGGGACCTTCCCCGCCGCCGTCCATACCCGCCGCATGGACCCCGCCGAACTGGCGGAATTTTCGGCGCAGTCAGAATACGAGGACGCCTAAGCCCCCATGCCCGCCGCCGAAACTCTCTCCGCCGCCGTGCTCTGGAACGGGCTGGCCGTGCCGCTCTCCCGCCTGCTGCTCTCCGTCAGCGTCGGGCTCTTTCTCGGCACGCTCATAGAGGCCCTGCACTGGACGCGCGCCGTGGCCAAAGTCGCCCAGCCCCTGGTGCGCCTGGGCAGGCTCAAGGACGTCGCCGGGGCCAGCTTCTCCCTGGCCTTTTTCTCCGGCGCGGCCGCCAACACCATGCTGGCCGAGGCCTACGAACAAGGCGAAATAACCAAGCGCGAGGTGACCCTCTCTAATCTCTTCAACAGCCTGCCCACCTACTTTCTGCACCTGCCCACGCTCTTCTTCATCGCCGCGCCCTTCATCGGCCCGGCAGCCGTGCTCTATGTGGGGCTCACCGTGCTGGCCGCCCTGCTGCGCACCCTGGGCATAGTGCTTCTGGGCCGCCTGACCCTGCCGCCCCTGCCCGAAGGCTGCGTGGCCTGCCTGCTGACCGACGATCCCAAATGGAACGGGCGCGCCGCCCTGGACAAGACTTGGAAGCGCTTCAAAAAACGCCTGCCGCGCATGGTGCTCTACACCGTGCCCATCTACGTGGTCTTCTTCTTCCTCAAACGCTGGGGCGCGTTCGACGCCCTCGAAGCCGCCATGGCCGAACACGTAAGCTTCCTGTCCTGGCTGCCCCCGCAGGCCATGAGCATCATCGTGTTCCACATGGCCGCCGAAACCACCGCAGGCTACGCCGCCGCAGGAGCCCTGGTGCAAACCGGCGGGCTCACCATCAAGGAACTCGTGCTGGCCCTGCTGGTGGGCAACATCCTGTCCTCGCCCGTGCGCGCCATACGCCACCAGTTCCCCTACTACGCGGGCATCTTCAAACCCGCCCTCGCCCTCAACCTCATTCTGAGCAACCAAACCCTGCGCGCCGTCAGCATCGCCCTCGTGGCCCTCGGCTACGCCCTGTGGGGCTGAGACCACTATAGAGCTTTTTTCTCAGACTGGGTCATTACAGCCTAGCTTATAGAAGTATTTCCCCGTACAAAACCGTTCTAGATATCGCCGGGGGTTCGCATGAACAAAAATAAAAAACGAGTTCTCATTATACTTGCTGTGTTTATAGTCTTTATTTTTTCCAGACGAAGAACAGACAACTCTCCCGTTCAACAATCGAAGGTTGTACAGTCTGATTTTGAGCCCACCCCATTTGAAAGACTTAACAACATGACCTCTGCTGAGCATGTGCAAAGCGTGAAAAAGTTCATCGATTTAATTCCAAAAGATGACAAGCTAACTCTTTCAAGGAAGCAGGCGGAGTGGTTCTCTGCAGCCGACATGCACTATCAGTATGTGAAAACAGACGATCTATTCGCAAACGACAAAGGCCTAGTTCGCGACTTTACAGCTGCAAAAGCTCGCTATAACAGTTATATATCAAAAGGAATCAATGGTTTTTCTTGCTCGTATGGACACATCGCACTAGGTGACTCACACGATCGCGTCATCAGTATAATTCCAAAATATTGTGTAGATGGGCAGACTGTGATCAAAAACAAATTTGGCCCAGTCGTGCAAAGAAATTACAAGATTGACGGAAAGAACTATACTCTCACTTTCGGAAGGGAAGGCGTCAATTCCCCACACGTTGTGCTCAAAATTGAAGAACATTAACCACGTTCACACTTTATCACAACTGAATGATCCGATAGAAAAAGTCGGTAAGTGATCCTGGCCGAGCCCTGTGCATCGCATGCAATTGCAAAAGCAACTTCAAACAATATAAAATACCAAGCACGCTTCACGCAGCGAACCCTGGGGATTCCAAAGGGCCGAGGCCCTTTGGCCGCCGGAGGCTCTTACTCTCCCTCTGCCTTTTTCCGCACGCCCATTTGCACGATTGTGGCCGCGTTGCCGTTCAGGGTGCGCACGCTGAGCTCCTGCCGCCACAGCGGCTGAAAGCCGTGCAACAGCTGGTCCAGGTGTTGCGGCTGGTAGTGGCGGAACACGGCCTCGCCTGAGCGGAACACCCCGTGGCAGCCGAACTCGGCGGCGTATTGCTCGTAGCGGGCGCGGTTGCGCTCGTCCGGTTGCAGGGGGTAGTCGCTGACGAAGAGCAGCCCGCCGGGCTTGAGCAGGCGCGCGCATTCGCGCACCAGGGCCTGGGCCCCGGCGTCGGTGGGCACGCAGGTCAACACGGCCAGCAGCAGGCAGGCGTCGAAGGAGCCGGGGGCAAAGGGCAGCGGCGGGCCGGAGGCCAGGCGCAGGTCCAGGCCGGGGTGTTCGCGCAGTCCGCGTTGGATGAGGGCTTCCGAGGGGTCGGCCCCGGTGACGCGGGTGAATCCGGCCTGGGCGAGTTCGGCGCAGGTGCGGCCATAGCCGCAGCCGTAGTCCAGAATGGCGGCAGTGGGGGGCAGCAGGGCGCGCAGCCGCTGGAGCGGCACGGGGTGGCTGAAGGTTTTGCCCGCTCCCGCGCCGTTCCAGTAGTGCAGCTGTATGTTCAGGCTGGTCATCGGCCTGGGTGGCTAGGCGACGTCCAGGCCCCAGCCCTGGCGCACGGTGCGTCTCCAGGCGGCGAATTCGTTGGCGAAGTCGTCCAGCTTGAGCTCGCGTTTTTCGCCGGTGCGGCGGTCCTTGGCCTCGATGATGCCCGCCTTGAGGCCCTTGCCGCCAAGGACGAGCTGCATGGGCATGCCCATGAGGTCGGCGTCCTTGAACTTGCTGCCGGGGCGCTCGTCGCGGTCGTCGTAGAGCACCTCGATGCCCTGGCCGGTCAATTGGGCGTAGAGCTTGTCCGCGGCCTCGGCCACTTCGGGGTCTTTGCCCGCCAGGGAAAGCAGCGCCACCTCATAGGGGGCGATGGAGGGCGGGAACTTGATGCCGTCGGCGTCGTGGTTCTGCTCGATGGCGGAGGCCACAATGCGCGACACGCCGATGCCGTAGCAACCCATGACCATGATCTGCTCCTTGCCGTTCTCGTCCAGGAAGCTGGCGCCCATGGCCTCGGAGTACTTGAGGCCCAGCTTGAACACGTGGCCCACCTCGATGCCGCGGCGCAGACGCACCTCGCCGCCGCAGCGCGGGCAATGGTCGGCCTCGGTGATGTTGCGCAGGTCGGCGTAGCCTTCAAGCTTCACGTCGCGGCGCAGGTCCACATTCTTCAGGTGCGCGTCGGCGCGGTTGGCGCCCACTATCCAGCCGCAGTCGAAGTCCAACTCGCGGTCGGCAATGAGCTTGATGCCGGGGGACAGCAGGCCCACGGGCCCGGCGAAGCCGACGGGCGCGCCGGTCCAGGCGACGACCTGCTCCGGGCTGGCCAGCTTCACTTCCGTGGCGTGCAGGTGGTTTTTGAGCTTGATCTCGTTCAGTTCGCGGTCGCCGCGCACCAGGGCGGCAACGGGCGCGCCGTCCACGTCGAACAGCAGGGTCTTGATGAGGGTTGCGGGCTCCACTTCCAGGAACTCGCAAACCTCCTCCACCGTGTGCTTGCCGGGCGTGGGCACCTGGGAAAAGGGCGGGCAGTCGTGGGCGCAGTCGCACTTGTTCAGGGGCACCACCACCTCGGCCTTTTCCAGGTTGGCGGCGTAGTCGCAGGCCTGGCAGGTGGCGATGGTGTCTTCGCCGGTATCGGCCAGCACCATGAACTCGTGGCTGAAGTTGCCGCCGATGGAGCCCGTATCGGCCTCCACGGGGCGGAATTCCAGGCCCAGGCGGCGGAAGATGGCGCAGTAGGCGTCGTACATGGCGCGGTAGCTCACGTCTGCGCCGGCATCGTCGCGGTCAAAGGAATAGGCGTCCTTCATGACGAATTCGCGCCCGCGCATAAGGCCGAAGCGGGGGCGGATCTCGTCGCGGAACTTGGTCTGAATCTGGTACAGGTTGAGGGGCAGCTGGCGGTAGGAGCGCACCTCGCCGCGCACCAGGTCGGTCACCACTTCCTCGTGCGTGGGTCCCAGGCAGTAGTCGCGGTCGGCGCGGTCCTTGAAGCGCAGCAGCTCCTTGCCGTAGAACTCCCAGCGGCCCGTCTCGGCCCAAAGATCGCCCGGCTGCACCATGGGCATGAGGATTTCCTGCGCGCCCGCGCGGTCCATTTCCTCGCGCACTATGTCCGCCACCTTGTTCAAGGCCTTCAGCCCCAGGGGCAAATAGGTGTAAATGCCGCGCGCAAGCTGGCGCACGAAACCGCCGCGCAAGAGCAGGCGGTGGCTGACAACCTCGGCCTCGGCAGGCACTTCCTTCAGGGTCGGGACATAGGCTTTGGACAGGCGCATGCAATTCTCCATGTTTCCAAATAAGTTAAGTGTGTTCCGCGGGCGATGCCCCGCCTTCCCCCCGCCGTGTGCCGCTGCGTAAGGGCACGGGGAGTTGCCCCCGCTTGCGCCCGGCAAGGGGGTAAAACGAACAAGCGTGGGTGCGACCCACCTCAACCTTTCAATGAATACCTGTCAACAGGGAATTTTCGCCCTTTGCGCGGCCAAAAACATTCCCTTTTTCTCCGCAGCCAGAAACGCCTTGTATGCTTGCGGATTCTGCGTCCGGCCTTTTGCCGGGCGCGCAAGCCAAAGGAGCGTGTCATGGCGGCGAAGCAATCCTCTCACAACAGGCCCGGCATCCGCTTGGAGCGCGATGCAAAAGGACGCGTCACGCGGCGCGGTGGCTGGCCCGTGGCCGTTACCACTGGCTGAGAGCCATACTCCATTGTTTCCGACCACCTGGGCACGCCGCTGGCCCTTGCCGACCTGGACGGAAACGTTGTACAGGCGATGCGGTACGACAGCTTCGGCAATATGTTGCAGGCGCCGGGCGAAGCGGAACGCAGGGCGGTGCGCCTCCCCCTTGGCTTTGCAGGGGGACTTTACGATAGCGACACCGGCCTGACGCGCTTTGTTTGGCGCGACTACGACGCCGACACTGGCCGCTTTACCGCGCTGGACCCCCTTGGCGCAAAAGGGGGCGACCCCGACTGGTATGGGTACTGCGTCGACGACCCGGTCAATAGGGTCGATGCGTGGGGGCTGGAGGTCGAGTTCTGCGAACGTCCGCTCAGGGTACCAATACTTGAGAAAATAATTGACCATCATTGGCTCAAGACCGACTCGACCGAGGCAGGCCTGAAAAAGGAAACTAAAGACGGCATTTTCTCGAACTCAAGCTGGGAAGACCACACGGGGCAGTCCGAACAACCTGATGCCAAATGCTGGCCGGTACCAAACGTTGATGAAGGCTGTGTGGACAAATTGATACAGCCCGGCACAGACATTGGAACATATTTTCCCGGCGCAAATGACTGCCAGACAAACGTAAGAGAAGTGCTGGACCATTGCCGTACAGACGTAGAGTAGTAGCTCAAGGCCAGCAGGGAGAGAACATGAAGCGATGGTTCCCAGTCTTCTTTATGGGCTTGTCCCTGCTGGCCAACGTAGTGTCAAACGTTCTGTATCTTCAGTTCCTCGAGGCGTGGACGCCAATATCGACCCTCTTGGACACTCAGCCTTTGGGCCTCTTTGCCCTATTTTCTGTTCCCACGGGATTGTTCTATTTGTGGCGTTGCTGGGGGCCCGGAGAAGACACCTCTGTTATGTGTAGCCGAACGAGAACGCGTTACGGAAACATGCTCCTTGTGCTTTCCGTTTGCGGTTGGATATATTTCCGGGTTGATTCCATTGTAAGCGCCTGGGTAGCCGAGACTTCCACACCTGATCCGCTCACCTGGTTTTGGCTGAGTTATTGGAAGGGCTTGGCCGCCGATCTCTCTCTTATCCTTGGAGGCCCGCTCGCCCTCTGGCTCAAGGGCCTCCGCATACCGCCGCGCGCGCCAAAGATGATGGAGTAGAACTTCATCCGGCACGCCCCTGTCGGGGTTCGCGTGCCGCTTCGCCGCGCCCTTTCCTGACGAGATCGCCCCCCTTGGCGCAAAAGGGGGCGACCCTGACAGGTCATGGGTACTGCGTCGATGACCCGGTCAACAGGGTGGATGCGTGGGGGCTGTGGAGAGGGAAGAAGGCAGGGAAGAAAATCGCGGCTACTTGGCGCGCAGTTCTTCCAAAAACGTGTCGAGTTCCTTCATGAACTCTGGCAGCAGGTTCTCCTCGCCGCGAATCTTGCGGATGACCGTACCCTTGCGGAACACGATGCCGGAGCCGCGCCCGCCCGCAATGCCGATATCCGCCTCCCGCGCCTCGCCGGGGCCGTTCACCACGCAGCCCATCACCGCCACCTTGAACACCTCCGGCACGTCGCGCAGGCGCTTCTGCACTTCCTCGGCCAGCTTGATGAGCCCAATCTCCGTGCGGCCGCAGGTGGGGCAACTGATGACCTCCGGCCCGCGTTCCCGCAGGCCCAGCGCCCGCAGAATATCATAGGCCACGCCGATCTCGGCCACGGGGTCGTGGGTGAGGGATACGCGCAAGGTATCGCCAATGCCCTGGAACAGCAGCACGCCCAGGCCCACGGCGCTTTTCACCGCGCCGGGCAGCAGCGTTCCGGCTTCGGTGACGCCGATGTGCAGGGGGTAGTCCACCCGGGCGGAGAGCAACTGGTAGGCCTCTATGGTGTGCAGCACGCTGGAGGACTTGAGGGAGATCTTGATGTCGTGGAAGCCCCGGCGCTCCAGCAGCGCCACGTGCCCCAGGGCGCTTTCCACCATGGCCTGCGGCGTTGGCCCGCCAAAGCGCGCCAGCAGGTCCTTTTCCACAGAGCCGCTGTTCACGCCGATGCGTATGGGCGCGCCGCGCTCCGCCGCCGCGCGCACCACGGCGTCCACCTTGGCCTCGCCGCCGATGTTGCCGGGGTTGATGCGCAGGCCGTCGATGCCAGCTTTGAGCGCCAGAAGCGCCAGGCGGTGGTCGAAGTGGATGTCCGCAATGAGCGGCACCGGGGAATCCTTGCGGATGGCGGCCAGCGCCTTGGCGGCGGCCTCGTCGGGCACGGCCAGGCGGACGATCTCGCACCCGGCGCGGGCTAGCTCGCGCACCTGGGCGGTGGCGGCGAACACGTCCCGCGTGTCCACGTTGGTCATGCTCTGCACGCGGACANNGCCCACGCCCACCCCGCCGACATTGAGCGCCCGTGTTTTTTTGCGTGTTTGCATGGGGGAAAACTAGCGCACTTCACGCCGTTCGCCAAGGGGGCCGCGGCGCTAGCAGCAGCCCCCTTGGCTTCAGCAGCCCAGAAGAGCTACTAATAACAAGCTCGAGAACAGGGGACTTTACAAATAAACAACAACAAGTTAGAAATCTCAGCAATAAATAATGAAGGGGTCTTAGCACTTCGACAGCTCATGCCGACAACAAGCGGAGAACAACATTATGAAAACGCTAGTGTGCAAAATTTCAACATCTTTTATTGAACCATGTTGTGCACAGCCAAACAGTATTGACAGTAAATATTTTGTCTTTTCAAGCGATGTGTGGGCTGTATTTGCATTGTTAAAGAAACACAATGTCCCCGCCGAGTACGAAGAACTAAACCACTTACATAGACATTCGGACTTCAGCATATTTGAAGATTACAGCCACATAATATATTTCACTCCATTCCCCAGAACTATTGCGCAGCTACATGAGTTAGAACATATCACAACGCGTGCGAAACAAGATGGACGAAACGTCATCGTTGTGGCCAGGGCGATGGGATTTGGAGAAGCTCTCGTCGCCGGGAAGTATATTGCTGCCGATGTTGTTATTACAGAAGATGACACATCCGCAGCGGTCGCTTTTCTGATCGAAGCCGGCTTCTTCAATAACAACCGGGATCATAAACAACAGATAATCAAAAAAGGAGATTTGCGGCCCTCAGATTACACACATGAGCATGCGTCATTTCTAGATGTTCTGGACGAGGTCGAACGGTTTGACTACCGAAGCCTCCCAGCGATGGAAAAACAGCGATCTCTCTCTGCTGGAATCGGCTGTGTCCATGCGTGCACTTACTGTCTCAAACGCTGCTCATCGTGGCGGGTCGTAAAGCCGAAACAACTCGCAAAAGAAGTAGCTTATTGGAATTCTCTTCCGTTGTATCTTTTTCACAACGAACTCTTCCACAAGCGGTCATGGGTGGTTGAATTCATCGATGCAATGCAACTTTATCCAAAGAATACACGTCTATATTCACTTGGAAGAATAGATTCCATGTACCGGTGTATAGATTTATTTCCAGCCTTAAGTGCAATTGGGTTGACATCTATTTCAATCGGCCTTGAAAGCGTTAATCAACGTATTTTGGCATCCATGAACAAAGGGCAGAACGAACTCTGGAAGCTAGATGCACTCTTCGAACAGGCTGAAAAGTATGGAATACAACTAAATTGCAATATTCTTCTTGGAATGCCCGAAGAAGACGAATCATCAATACAGGAGACATACAACTTTGTTAACACCTACCACAGGACAATAAATATCAGCCTGCTAATGCCATTACCTACAACCCCTGTATTCGAAGAACTTAAGGAGCTTGGCTTTCTTTCTGAAGCGAACCAAGATGCCTATAAGTTTATTTCCACGTTTGAAAAAGTCAAAAGTAGTGTCCCACATATTAGAACAAAACATCTAAGCCTCGAAGAACTGCAAGACTGGCATAAGCGATTCATGGACGTGAGAAACGGCTACCTCTCCAAGCCCTTTTAGAAAGCCGCCCCTAAAAAGCTTGGGGCTTCAACCTTTGATGTGGAATCTATCTTGGCACCAGCACCTAAACGCTGGGCGCGCCTACAAGGTATGTGTTACGACACTCAATTACCTATAAGCGTTCCGCCAGGGAAAGGTCAGCTCTCCCCGCAAGCCCACGCCCACCCCGCCGACATTGAGCGCCCGTGTTTTTTTGCGTGTTTGCATGGGGGAAAACTAGCGCACTTCACGCCGTTCGCCAAGGGGCGCGGCGTTAGCCCCCCCTTCCCCCTGGGCCGCATATCCCCTATGCTCCCCCCATGGCCGACAGCACCCCTTCGCCTGTTTCCGAATACATCGCCGCCCTGCTGGCATCCGAGCGCCTGGGGCGGCAGGTGTGCCACCACCGCCTGCTGCCGGGCCGCGAGGCCGACTACGCCGAGCCCCGGCGGCCTTGGCCCACGGCCCTGCGCGAACTGCTGGCCGCCCAGGGCATCGACGCGCTCTACTCCCACCAAGCCCTGGCGGCCGATTTGGTGCGCGCGGGCAGGCACATTGTGGTGGCCACGCCCACGGCCAGCGGCAAGACCTTCGCCTTCCAGTTGCCGATAATCGAGGCCGTGCTGGCCAACCCGGACAGCCGCGCCCTGGCGGTTTACCCGCTCAAGGCCCTGGCTCAGGACCAGCTGCGCGGCTTTACGGAGTTGACTCGGACGGTGCCGGCCAAGGCGCGCCCCAGCGCGGCGATATACGACGGCGACACCAAGCCCTCGCAGCGGGCCAAGATACGCAAGCGCCCGCCCAATCTGCTGCTTACCAACCCGGAAATGCTGCACCTTTCCCTGCTGCCGCACCACGGAACCTGGGCCCAGCTTTTCGCCAGCCTCACCCACGTGGTGCTCGACGAAGTGCACACCTATCGCGGCGTGCTGGGCGCGCACATGAGCCAGGTGCTGCGGCGCTTGCAGCGCCTGTGCCGCTACTACGGGTCCGACCCCTGCTTCGTGTTCTGCTCGGCCACGGTGGGCAACCCGGCGGAGCTGTGCCAACTCTTGACCGGCATCGAACCCGTGGCCGTGACCGAGAGCGGCGCGCCCGCCGGGGCCCGGCACATGGTGTTTCTGAACCCGGAGGACAGCCCCGCCACCGCCGCTATCCACCTGTTGCAGGCCGCCCTGTCCCGTGGCCTGCGCACCATCGTGTACGCCCAAAGCCGCCGCATGACGGAGCTCATCGCCCTGTGGGCCAGCGAGAAAAGCGGGCAGTACAAGGATCGCATCAGCGCCTACCGCGCGGGTTTCCTGCCGGAGGAGCGCCGCGACATCGAGGCGCGCATGGCTGCGGGCGACCTGCTCGCCGTCATCAGCACCAGCGCCCTGGAGCTGGGCATAGACATCGGCGGGCTGGACGTCTGCATCCTCGTGGGCTACCCCGGCAGCGTGATGGCCACCCTGCAGCGCGGCGGGCGCGTGGGCCGGGCCCGGCAGGAAAGCGCCGTGGTGCTGGTGGCCCAGGAGGACGCACTCGACCAGTACTTCATGCGCCACCCGGAGGATTTCTTCGCCCGGCCGCCGGAAAACGCCGTGCTCAACCCGGCCAACCCGGTCATTTTGCCCCGGCACCTGGTGTGCGCCGCGGCGGAACTGCCGCTCTCCCTGGCGCACGGGGGCGAGCCCTACCTGAACGGCCCCGGCGCGCGCGCGGCCCTGGCCGGTCTGCTCTCCCGCGGGGAGCTGCTGGAAAGCGCAGACGGACAGGAGGTGCTCTCGCCCCGCAAGCGCCCACACCACAACGTGGACCTGCGCGGCGCGGGCGCCCAGGTGGTCATAGAGGACGCAGCCACGGGCGAGGTCATCGGCGCGGTGGATTCCTTGCGCGCCTGCCGCGAGACCCACCCCGGCGCGGTGTACCTGCACCGGGGTTGCACCTGGCTCATAGAAAGCCTGGATCTGCCCGGCCGCACCGTAAAGGCGCGCACCGCCCGCGTGGGCTATTCCACCCGCGTGCGCTCCAGCAAAGACACGGAGATTCTGGAAATCTACGACCGCAGGCTGGTCTTCGGCACCCGCGTCACCCTCGCGCGGCTTAAGGTGACGGAAACCATAACCGGCTACGAGAAGCGCTCCACGCGCGGGGGCGCGCTGCTGGGCATGACACCGCTGAGCATGCCGCCCTCGGTCTTCGAGACCGAAGGCCTCTGGCTGGACATTCCCGACGAGGCGCGCAGAAGCGCGGAGGCTGAATATCTGCACTTTATGGGCGGCATCCACGCCCTTGAGCACGCGGCC
Source organism: Desulfovibrio sp. UBA6121 (assembly GCA_002422505.1). Taxonomy (GTDB): domain Bacteria; phylum Desulfobacterota; class Desulfovibrionia; order Desulfovibrionales; family Desulfovibrionaceae; genus Humidesulfovibrio. The sequence continues at coordinate 43,570 of DIVX01000175.1, read as the reverse complement.
ATCGGCATCCTGCCCCTGCTCGTCATGACCGACCGCAACGACCTGGGCGGCATTTCCACCCCCATGCACCCGCAAACCGGCGGGGCCGCCGTGTTCATCTACGATGGCATGCCCGGCGGCGCAGGCCTGACGCGCGAAGCCTTCGCCAAGGCCGAGGAGCTGCTCTCGCGCACGCTGGCCGTGGTGGAGGGCTGCCCCTGCGAACTGGGCTGCCCCTCCTGCGTGCACTCCCCCAAGTGCGGCAGCGGCAACCGCCCCATAGACAAAGCCGCCGCGCGCTACCTGCTGCGCCAACTGCACACCGGCCAGCCCGGCGCAGACCATCCGCCCGACCTCGCCCCCGCACCGCCCGCAAAGGAGAACGCCATGCCCACCGAACCCACCCTGCCGGGCATCAGCCTGCCCGGCGCCCACAACCCCAGACGCTTCGCCGTGCTCGACGTGGAAACCCGCCGCAGCGCCGCCGAAGTGGGCGGCTGGACCCGCCCCGACCTCATGGGCATAAGCGTGGCCGTGCTCTACGATTCCGAAGCCGATGCCTTCACCGACTACCAGGAGCACGAGATTCCCGCCCTGGCGGAACGCCTGCGCGCCTTCGACCTCGTGGTGGGCTTCAACATCATGCGTTTCGACTACGGCGTGCTGGCCGGGGCGCACCCCTTCGCCTACTCGCGCCTGCCCACCCTCGACATGCTGACCCATGTGCACGAGCGCCTAGGCTACCGCCTCAAGTTGGACAACCTGGCCCAGGCCACCCTGAACGTAGGCAAGTCTGCCGATGGCCTGCAGGCCCTGCAATGGTGGAAGGAAGGCAAGCTCGACGAAATTGCGCGCTACTGCCGCCAGGACGTGGCTGTGACGCGCGATCTGTACCTCTTTGGCCGGGAAAACCACTACGTGCTGTTCCAGAACAAGGCCGGGCAAAAAGCGCGCCTGCCCGTGGCCTGGTAGAAAGACAAAGAGAATAGCCTCCGGCGGCCAGAGGGCTTGAAGCCCTCTGGACTCCCCTTGGCAGTTGGGGCAGGGCCGACCAGAGGTCGGCCCTGCCCCAACTGCGGAAGTGACGCTACGCGGCGGCGCAACGCCCCCAAACGGGATTCCAAAGGGACGAGTCCCTTTGGCGGAGGGGGTCCGGGGGAGACGGCGCCTCACCCGGTGAACGCAAAAAGGACGCAACGGCCATGCAGCACACGGCAATATTGGACGGCGAGCACGAGGACGAGACCTTTGCGGGCCTTGCGGCCGATAAGCTCCAGTTGCGTTCCGCCAGCTTTTATCGGTGCGTGTTTCAAAACGCGTCGCTGCAGTATGCGCAGTTTGCCGATTGCAGCTTCGAGCAATGCGTGTTCGATTCCTGCAACCTCTCCCTGGCGCAGTTGCGGTCAACGCGGATCGTGGCCGCGAGGTTCGTCAATTCGAAGCTCACAGGCATCAGCTGGGGCAATCCGGCCGGGGTGTTTTCGGCCTCGTTCAACGGCTGCGTCATGGACAATTGCTCTTTCTGCGCGCTGAACCTGTCCAAGTACCGCTTCACGGGCTGCAGCCTGCGCGACGCCTCGTTCATGGACACCAAGCTTGCGCATGCGATTTTTGACGACTGCGATCTGCGCAACTGCGTGTTCCAGAACACGGACTTGAGCCACGCGGACTTCTCCACCTCGTACAATTACTTCATAAGCGCAGAACGCAACAGGTTCCGCAAAACCGTGTTCGCCCTGCCGGAGGCCGTCTCGCTGCTGTCGAACTTCGACATCACCCTGAAGTAACCCGGCGGCTCTCTGCAAGGGCGGCGTTGAACGCAGGGTGGGAACACGGGGCAAGGCGCGGAGAAGGAACGCAAGGAAGCCGGGAGAGCCATCCTCCCGTGCGCCTTTGGGGGATATTCCCCTTGCCCAGAAGAGGGCCGCGCTGTATTTCTTCCGGGCTGACGCCAGGATGCGACAACTCGCGCGGGCGATGCACGCAGACGACGCGAACGACATGCGCAAGCAGCGCACCTCAAGAACCGGACACGCTCCCAAGGAAGGACCCGCATGGTTGCGCACAAGCTCAAGGCCGATCTCCTGCTCATGCTCACCGCGCTTATTTGGGGTGCGGCCTTTGTGGCCCAGCGCATGGGCATGGAGCACGTCGGCCCGTTCACCTTCAACGGCGTGCGCTTCGCCCTGGGCGCGCTGGCCCTGCAGCCGCTGATCTGGAAAATGCAGCAAACAAGAACGCGCGAAGGCGGACGACCGGGCTTAGAGACCGGGCGCATCCTGCGCTACGGGCTGCTGGCCGGTTGCGTGCTGTTTGCGGGCGCGGCCCTGCAGCAGGTGGGCATTGTGTACACCACGGCGGGCAAGGCCGGGTTCATCACCGGGCTGTATGTGGTGATGGTGCCGCTGTTCGGCCTGGCGCTGGGCAACCGGGCGGGCGCGGGCACCTGGGTGGGTGCGCTGGCGGCAGCGGCGGGCTTGTATCTTTTGAGCGTGAACGAGGACTTCACCATCGCCTATGGCGACGTGCTGGAGCTCATCGGCGCGGTGTTCTGGGCCGGGCACGTGCTGCTCATCAGCAGGCTTTCGCCGGGCATGGACGGCACCGATGCGGTGAAACTGGCGGCGGCGCAATTCGTGGTCTGCTCGCTGCTCAGCCTGGGCGCTGGCGTGGCGGTGGAAAGCATCACCCTGGCGGGCCTTACGGGCGCGGCAGTGCCCATCCTCTATGGCGGCCTCATGAGCGTGGGCGTGGCCTACACCCTGCAGGTGGTTGCCCAGCGCGACGCCGACCCGGCCCACGCGGCCATCATTCTGAGCCTGGAGGCCGTATTCGCGGCCGTGGCGGGCTATTTTCTGCTGGGCGAGGTGCTGGCCCTGCGCGCCCTGCTGGGCTGCGCGCTGATGCTTGGCGGCATGCTGCTTTCCCAGCTCAAGCCGTAGGAATACGCTCGCGGCGGCGCGGGCGCTGGGCCTCGCCCTCTGAATGCCAAGCCGCCGCAGGAAACCCCTTTCAGCCCCCGGCGGCGCGCACCTGTGCGGCCAGGCGCTCGGCCCTTTTGCCCACCTGACGCGCCCATTTGGAGGCCAGCATGGACTGCGCGGCCTCGGCATACCGGCAGGCCTGCAAGTGCCCCAGGCTGGTGCGAAACTCCAGCAAACCGCCAACGCCCATGTTGAAGGCCATGTTCACGAGGACCTCTTGCACGGCCTCCGGCGCGGCGGCGAACCACGGCAAACGCTGCGCCAACTGCCCGGCGCAGTCCGCAATGTCGTTGTCCAAAAGCAGCAGCGCCTCGGCCCTGGTGATGCCCCGGTCCTCCAGGTTGCGGCCCACGCCGATGGTCAGCCTGCCCGCCGTGCAGCGGTAGGGTTTGAGGCGCAGGCCTTCGTCCGCCAGCAACTGCTCGGCCACGCGCTGGCGGTTCATTTCGCCACCCCGCGCGTTTTCTCAAAGCTGCGCAAGCCCCCCAGGCCCAACATGCCGAACATCAGCTGCCACAGGGCCTCGTCTATGCCCGGCAGGGCGGGAAGCCCCGGCCACCACACCCCGGCGGCCCAGCACAGCAACGGTCGCACAAGATACTGAAAGCCCAGGGCGCAGGCGCACACCCAGCCGATGGCCGGCCGCCACCCCGCCACGAAAAGCGAGGCCGATGCGGCCTCCACGCGGTTGATCTCGCGCTGCTCGGCCTCGGCCTTGGCGGCTATGGCCAGCACCTCGCGCTGATACTCCTCCGCCGCCTTGGCCCGCGCGCCAGGGTCGGGAATGAGATCGATGAGCTTTTGCGCCGCCGCGCCGATGACGGGCAGGAAGTCGAGCAGGGCCATGGTCTCCTCCTAGTTCACCGCCAGCCGCAGGGCCAGCGGGGCAAGAATCTGCAAAACCAGCCCCACGCCGAGGCCCACATAGACATGGAAGCGCAGCTTGTTCACCGCGTTCCAGAGGTCGGCGCGTTCGCCCAGGTATTCCTCGCGCTCGGTCCGGTGCGCCTCGCGGTGCTGCTCGGCCACGCGCTCCACCGTGGCCAGCCGCGCCCCCTGCCGGGCGCACAGCTCGCGCCGGGCCGTTTGGGAATCTGCTATGCGCACCAGGGTTTCGCCATTGGCGCGCGACTGCGCCGCGACCCCCTCGATGCCCTGGCGCATCTGGTCCTTCAGGTCGAGCACCGCAGCGCGCAGTTGCTCCATGCTTTGGTCGTGAAAGGCGCAGGGCTGGTTCATGCGTCGTCTCCTTGGTCTGTTGCGGGCGCAGTCGCCCGGCGTTACTCCGGCGTCCGCTGCGCCCGCAGGGCCGCTATCTGCGCGTCCAGGTCCGCCAGCCAGGCGCGGCCCGCCTCGGTCAGCGCGGCCTCGCGCAGTCTGCGCTGGGTCACGGTGGCCTCCAGGGCCAGTATCTGCGCGTCCAGGCCTGCGTTGGGGCCCGGCTCTGGCGGGCTGGCGCTCAAGCCTTCCGGCAGGGGGCCAAGTTGGCGCACGGTGACTTCCGCTGCGCTGGCGTCCCAGAGCCTCTCGCCCCGGTGGTCTTCCACCATGGCCCAGGCGTTCTCGCGCCAGCAGGCGGCAAAGCCAACGCGGGCGGCGGGCGGGGCCTGTTGCGTGGCATAGGCCGGAACAAGGAACACGCCCGGCTCCAGCGGCGATTCCTGCGCGTTCGCGCTCTCAAGGTATTCGCCGGTAACGCTGTCGTAGTGATGCACTTTCATGGCGCTGCTCCTTTTAGTACTTGATGCAAGCCATCAGGTTGATGTTGACGGGCCGGGTCTCGTTGCCGCCGGAAGCGGCGCATGCTGCGGCGCCGCTGGTGGTGTAGCCCATGACTCCGGGAGTGCCGCCTCCCTCCCCAATGGACAGGGGGTAGGTGTGCGTATGGCTCTTGTACTGGTCCGCCTGCACAGAGCCCACGGCGTCGCCCGTTGCGCCGCCGGTTGCGGCTGCGGTGCGGGCGGCCCTGTCCGGGTCGCGCGCAATGGCGTGGTCCCAGCCGCGCACAAAGCGCCCGCGCAGATCGGGCAGATTGAAGGTGGTGCTGTTGTTGCCGTAACCGTGCGCGGTGCCGATGGCTGCGAACAGGGCCGCATAGGTGGCCCGGCTCACCGCTGCGCCATTGCACTCCAGATAGCCTGCGGGCACGGTGGGCGAGGCGTGGAAGATGACAGCTCCGGCGGGCATGGTTTGCAGCCCGGAGATTTGCGCAGCCGCAAGGCCCGTGAGCAAGGCCCCGCTTACGGCGGGCAGCTGGCCGCTGGCGTTGAGCTGCACCAGCTTGCCCGCACCAGTGCCCACGTTTGCGGCCAGGCCGGAGGCCGACCGCACAAGCCCGGTCCCGGCCTGAACGCGCAGCAGGCCAGCCTCGAACTCCAACCCGGAGCTGGCGTCCAGGGCTACGGAAAGGCGCAGGGCCTCCGCTCCTCCGGGGTTTTCAATGCCTTCCGCAAGGCCGTTTCCCGCCAGCAGCTTGGCCGAAAGGCTCCCGCCCACGGCGTCTCCCAAAGAGACCTTCACCAGCGCGTCCGCCGTGGCGGCAAGTTCTTCCGCCGTGGCGGCGCTTGCGCTGGCCTGGGTTGCGGCGGTGGTGGCAAGGTTCGCACTGGCCGCCGCGTTCTGCTCCGATGCCCGCGCCGCATCGCGGCTTTGGGTGGTGGAGATCAGAAACGTGCGCGAGTCCAGGATGTCGTCCTCCGGGGTGCTCACGGGGTACAGCACCGCCCGGTCAATCTGCTCCTGCAGCGACTGGCAGATCATGGTCAAAAGATCGAGGGCGGCCTCGTGCGTTTCGGCCGGAAAGGCCGAATTCTCCACATAGTCCACCTCCTGTACGATGTCCGGGGCGCGGTAGGCCACCAGGGTCTGCCCCGTGGCCGGGGGGACCTGCAAGGTCAGGCTGCCGCCTGCGGCGCTGCCCGCTCCGCTCAAGGCATAGTGCGTGCCCTGCTCCAGCGGGGTTTCGTAGCCGTCGTGCAGCAACAGCACCTTGATGTCCGCATTGCGCAGAAAGGGAAACGGCAGGGGGAACACGGCGCTGACGCCGTTGCCGCTGAAGGCGGCCTTGGAGGTCTGGGTGGCGATGGTCATGAAGGGCTCCTTTGGCCGAAAGGCCAGCGCTATTCGTTGAGCGCCAAGGTCGGCGCGATGAGCAGCACGGTCATGGGCAGGGGCTGGTCCTGCACCAGGGTCAACACGCCCTCGGTGTTCCAGCCCTGGGGAAAGCGCACGCTCTTGTCCCCGGTGAACAGGGCGGGCGGGCCGCCCATGGCGTCGGCGCTGCTGCGGTACAGCAGGGGCTCCAGGCGCGTGGGGTCTGGCCCGGCCTTGCCGCCCAGGCTGCGGTACAGGCGTATGCCCACCTCGGTGATGCGTTTGATGCGCGTTTGCGCGCTGCCCCGGCTGCCCGCGAACTCCAGGCGCATGGGTTTGAGCACCGAGGCGTAGCCCAGGCCCGCGTGCACCTGGCTGGCCGCGCGCTCCAGGCGGATGGAGCCGTCCTGGGCCACGGTCTGCTCCGGCTGCACCGCGCCATCGGCCAAGATCTGCACCGCGCGCCCGGCCAGATGCGCCAGGCCCGTCAGCTCCTGCACGGGCGCACCGGAATAGCTCATGCCCGCGTCCACAAAAAACGCGCCGGTGGTGTCCTGCGCGGACTCGGAAAAGCCCGGCTCCAAAGTCTCGATGAACCTGCGCGCCACGCGCTGGCCGTTCAGCACGGCCTCGCGCCGCAGCACCAGCCACACCTCGTCGCGGCACAGGTTCTGGTTGAAGGCCACGCACACCCCCTCCACCGCGCCGTCGGTCACGATGCGCGAAAAGGCGCACACGTCCTGCTCCGGCAGGTAGCTCATGGCCAGCAGCACGCCGTCCGCGCGCACGCAGTAGAGCACGGGGTCCGGCTCCTGGGCGTAGGCCAGCTGCACCAGGCCCGGCTCGCCCAAATGCGCGGCCAAAAGCGTCACATCGCGGGAGGTGTAGGCGTCCGACTCCAGCCGGTAGGCCATTTCGCGCACCTTCTTGCCGCTGCGCTGCACGTAGAGGATGGACGGCCCGGCCTGGCACGGGGCCACCTCGGCCGCGCCGATGGTGCCCTCGCGGTTGGCCTTGACCCCGCCTGGCGTCACCGGGGTGTTCAGCGAGCTGCCGGAGACCGTCCACTCCCCGGTGCTGGCCCCGATCCAGAGCTTGTCGCGCGGGGCGAGAAAGCAGATGCGCCCGCCGCGCTGGGCGGACAGGGTGATCTCCACCGCGTCGTCGTCCAGGGGATCGTCGCCGGGCTCGGCCACAATGCGGTCGCCAATGGCGAACATCTCCCACAACTCGGAGCGCAGCACGCCCGCCGCATCGCGCACGGATTCAAGCTCGCCGCTGGCCGTGGGCGCGGCCACCAGGCTCATGCGCAGCGAGGCCGACAGGCTGGCCTTGACGCTGCGCGCGCCCTTGTAGCGGTAGTAGCACAGGGTGCCGTCGGCCATGACGCCGGAGAGCGCCGTGTCCTTGGCGAAGGTATCGCCCGCCAGCAGCAGCACAGTATCGCCGGGCCGCCCGTCGGAAAGCGCGTCGCCGTTGCCGTCGGTGATCTCGAAGTCGTCCCAATCGTCCAGCGGCACCTCGCGCGTGGTCAGGCGGAAGTCCTCGTGGCTGGCCGTGCGCGAGAACCACAGCGTGAAGGGCTCTTGCGGCGTGGCGGCAAAGACCAGCCTGTCCTCGTGCAAGCAGCACAGGGCGGGCCAGTTGTCCTCGCCCCAGGCCTCCGGCCGGGAAACGAAGGTCATTTCCGCCAGGGCAAAACCGCCCTCGGCCGTGCGCGTCAACTTTCGCGGGGCAAACAGCGGGTGGCACAGCACCAGGCTGTAGCGGTCCTGCACGTAGCGCAAGCCCGGCAAGTGCTCCTGCCCGTACGGCGTGGCAAGCTGCAACGGCTCGCCCGCCGCGTCCACGGCCACACCGCCCTGGGTGAAGAAGCGCAGCAGGCCCGGCTGGCCGCCTGCCGCGTCCGGGTTGGCGGCGAACTCCAGCACCCAGGCCGCGCCCGCCGCGTCCTCATACGGCGCCAAAAGCGCTGCCGCGTCCTGGCTTAGGGCCTGGGCCACAAAGCGCATGCCGCTGCGCCGCACCACCCCGCCGTGGGGCTGGGCCATAAAATTCTCCAAACTCTGGCACCCGTTGAAATACTTGGACACATCCACACGCCCCGCCAAACGCGGCGAAAGCTCCCCGGAGGTAAAGTTGGTAAGCAGCACCGGCACGAGCGACATGACGCCCCCCTACCAGTTGCCCAGGGACTGCGAGCCCAGGCGCAACAGCGAGCCCAATCCGCCGGACCCCCGGCTGGACGCACGGCCCGAAAGCCGGATGCTCTGCGCCTGCTCCGCGCCGGAATCGAGCAAACTCTGCACGCGCAAGGCGCTTTCCCCCAGCACGCTGTCCACGCGCTCCTCGCCCTCGGCCTCCAAAGCGTTCAGGTTCAAAAGCGAGCTGCCAGAGAGCGTGAGCCCGGAGTTGGCCGCCGCCACCCGCGCCGCAGCGTTCTTATGCTGGCTGGTCTCGCGCAGTTCCTGCACCTGTCCGCGCGCAGCCCGCACCGAAGCCTCCGCCTGGCGGCGCGCCTGGGTCTCCGCCGCCTTGGCCCTGGCCTCCGTCACGTCGCCGCCGCCGCCGTCGTTTGCGGCCTCAAGCAGCTTCGTGGCCAGAATCCCGGCTCCGGTCTTCACCGTCATGGGCATGATCGTGCTCACTCCTTCCATTACAAATACCTCCCGTAGAGTAGATGGGTTGACGCATCCGGCCCGAAGCCCGGGCACCGGCCCTCCAGCCTCAGGCCGAGGAACTCCGCAAAACGCGCCGCCTGCGGGTCCGACTCCCGCACATGGGCCTGCAACCGGTGGAAGCCATGCAGCCCGCGCAAATACGCCAGCACCCTGCGCCCCTGCCGGGCAAAGCCCACGGACCAGAGCCCGGCTTCCTCCCCGGCCCAGCACCACAGCTCGCCCACGCCCGGCCAGAAGCGCACCGCCCCGCCACACACCAACGGCCAGCTTCCGGCCATGAAGGTCCACGCAGGACCAGCCGCCACATAGGCGCGGGCAAGCTCCGACACCGGCGCAAGCAGCGCCAGGGCCGAGTCGGCCTCCGGCCTTAGCCGCAAGCCCGCTGCGTGCTCGGGCCGAAAAGGGATCAGCTGGAAAATCTGGGTCATGGGTGCTCCTTTCACCGGGCTGCCCGGCGTGGAGCGAAGTATAGAGCCGGTTTTAGCCATGGGACAAAACAGGCAGGTCTTTGGGCGGCAAAAAGACAAAATTTCCGGCTTGACAGGGGCTGAAGAAGGAGAGGGAGCAGGGGAAGAAGAGGGGAGAATATTTTTTTTGCGAGGGGGGCCTCGGCCCCTCGCGCTCCCCTTTGGCGCGGGACTCCCCAGGAGGAACCTGGGCAGTCCCGCGCAGGGGTGGCCAAGGCGGTTGTGTGGGCGAATGGTGAGAGAAGGGGCGGGTTGCCGGGAACGCTGGAGAGCAGGCAACTGAAGAGAGGGGAAGGGAGAGGAGGGGAAAGAACCAGGTCAAAAGAAGGAGGCGAGAGAGGATGTGAAGAGTGAAAATGCAGGGGCCGACGAGGCAAGGAGAACGGATACGAAGCGGATCAGCACGCGGCAAGGCGTACCCGCAGAAAATCAGCGCGGTCAGGGGAAGGAAAAGAAGCAGGCTCAGAGAGGGAGGAGGCAGGAGACGAAACTTTGCCGCCTGGCAATCAAAAACGCCACGGCCCGGAGGCGGCAAAGCGCGTCCGGGCCGGGAGCGGCAGGTACAAATCTGCCGGGAAAATGCAGGGAACCTATTCTTCGGTCACGGAACCGCGCGTCAGCATCTTCTCGCGGGTCTTCTTGGCCGCATCCGCGCTGGCATAGGGGCCAACCAGCACGCGGTACCACTTGCTGCCGCCCAGCTTGGTGGCCACAACCTTCACAGGCAGGCCCTTCTTCTCCAAATGCTGCGCCCGGCGCTCCGCCTTCTGGCGCGACTGGAACGAGCTTTCCTGAATGGCGTAGCTGCCGCGACCGGTCTTGCGCTGCACCAGATTCTGCGCGCCCTGTTTGTCTGCGCTGGCTTCGGCCGGGGCCGGGGCTGCGGAGGCCGTAGCCGTGGCGCTGCGCACCTGATTGGCGCGCATGTCGGCCACCTGCTGCGCCGCCCGCAGGTCCGGGTCCACGCGCGGCGCCGTATGCGCAAGCGTTGCAGGCAGCGCGCCGCGGCCCTTCTGCTCGTCCAGGGTGGCCACATGCTGGCCCTGATTCAAGCGCTGGAAGGCCATGTCCAGCAACCGCCGCGAGGCCACGGCCCGAGCGCCGGCGCTGCGCGCGCCAAGCACCACGGCCACAATGCGCGTATCGCCGCGCTTGGCCGTAACCACGTTGTTGTAGCCAGAGGCGCGCACATAGCCCGTCTTGAGGCCGTCCACGCCTTCGTAGGTGTTCAGCAGGCGGTTGGCGTTGTGGTGATTGTGGTTGTTGTGCACGTAGGTGGTCATGGAATGAAAGGTGAGCGCCTGGGGAAAACGGCGCAGATAGCTGGTGGAAAGGCGCAGCATGTCGCGCGCCGTAGTCACCTGGCCATCAGCCGGCATGCCGTTGGGGTTCTTGAACACCGTATCGTGCATGCCCAGCTCGCGGGCCTTGGCGTTCATGGCATTCACAAAGGGGTGGAAGTCCTCCCCGCCGGAAAGATGCTGCGCCAGGGCCACGCAGGCGTCGTTGCCGCTGGCCACGGCGATACCCTTCATGATCTCGCGCACGATGACGCGCTCGCCGGAGCGGATGTTCATGCGCGAGCCCCCGGCATGCGTGGCCTCCGGCGTTACCAGCACCGTGTCCGTAAGCGACAGGCGGTGCTCCTGGATGGCCTCGAAGGCCAGATACAAGGTGAGGACTTTGGTGAGCGAGGCGGGCGGAATCTGCTGGTCGGCGTTTTCTTCGTAGAGAATGCGGCCTGTGGCCATATCCATGGCGATGACCGATTTGGCGCCGAGTGCGCCGGGGTCTTTCCCGGCGTGAACCGGCCTTGCCGCCAGCATGATGAGGAGCATGGTGAGAAAGAGGACTCTGCTTTTTTCGCGCATGGCTTTCCACGGGGTTTGAAGGTTCACATCGCCCGTTTGAGGCGGAACAAAGACAGGAGCTAGACCTTAGCCCAGGAGCGGACGGCCTGGCAACCCCAGACCCTTGCGTCTCTCGAAATGCCCCAATATCCGTCTGGCCCGGCCTGGGGGGCGCCGCCCGCTTCAGGGCGGCCCCGCGCAACAGCACATTGCGCCCACCGGAATTGTTATAGTGATTCTTTAAGAAATGTCTAGGCATAATTCATACCCTCTGTCAACAGCGTGTGCCGGAAAAAACGCTGCAAACTCGATTCCCAACGCTGCTGTCTGGACATCCCCGGCCGGAGCGGGTAACCAAAGATACGAGAAGCAGGGAGCACGAGCCAACATCCGGGGGACGCATGATATTCTCTTGTGCAGCAATGCCTTGGCCGCCGCGGGTGCTCATTGTCGAGGACGAGAGCATCATCGCCCTGGCGACCAGGGCCAATCTGAAGCGCATGGGTTGCGATGTTGTGGCCACGGCAGCCACGGGGCAGCAGGCCGTGGAATACGCCGTGTGCAAGCGGCCAGACGTGATCCTCATGGACATCATGCTCGAAGGCAACATGGACGGCATCGAGGCGGCCTCGCGCATCCGCGAGAAGAACCCGGATCTGCCCATCATCTATTGCACGGCCTACACGGACTCCGCCACGCGGGTGCAGGCCGCGCAGACCAACCCCAAGGCCTTCATGGGCAAGCCCCTGGACTACCTCGCCCTCAAAGAAATCATCGACGACCTGCAGTGAGCCTGCCGCAACAATGAACAGACCTCTCGCCCCTTTCGCCGCCCTGGCCCTGGCCGGACTGCTTCTGCTCGCCCCGGTTCCGCTGTGCGCCTCTGCCGCGCGCCCGCAGGAGACCCCCGCCCTCAAGGCCACGGAGACCGCAGGCCAGGGCGATGCCCAGGCCCAGGCCCAGTACCAGGTGCTGCGAGAGTATTTTGAGCGTCAGGCCACCCTGGACGACCGCCTGCCGGAGGTGTTCTCGCGCCGGGTGCGGCAGGAGGAAACCCTGGCCTTTTTGACCGTGCGCGAAACGGTGAACCGCCGGGGCAACCTGGAGCGCTTCCGCCTGGCCACTGTGGACTTGAGCGGGCTCACCTTCCGGCGCATCACCGCCGACCCGGACCTTGCGCGCATCCAGGTCATGGGCAGCTACACGCTAAGCGTCCCCCCCGTGGTGGAAACCATCGAGGAGGACGCGTTGTTCGTGCTCTTGCCCGAAATGGGCCAGTGGAAGATTTACGAGCGCCGCGAGGGCTGGCGCTAGAACAAGCCTACGCCCGCATGCCCCCGCTGGTGCGCCGGGGCTGCGCGGCCGCCTCCGGGGCCGACCGTTCGGAACCGCCCCGCTCTTCCGCCTGCTCCCCATCCCCCGCGAGACGCTGTTCTCCGGTTTCCGGTCCGGCCACCACAACGCGGTTGCGCCCGCCGTTTTTGGCCAGGTACAGGGCCTGGTCCGCCAGGGAAACCAGTTCCTGCCCCCGCGTTCCGGGCTCCAGGGCGGCCACGCCCGCGCTCACGGTCACGCGCACGGGCTGCTCGCACTGGCCAAAATCGCGCTGGGAAACGCGCAGGCGGATGCGTTCCGCCAGCAACACGGCCTGTTCGCGGCTGGTGTGCGGCAGAATCACCGCGAATTCCTCCCCGCCAAAGCGCGCCGGAAAGTCCGAGCTGCGCAGGCTTTCCTCCAGCAGCAGGGCCACGCCCTTGAGCACGGCGTCACCCGCCTGGTGGCCGTGGGAATCGTTGATATTCTTGAAATGATCCAGATCCAGAAGGATGAGCGACAGGGGCAGTTCGTAGCGTCCATGGCGCTGGGCCTCTTCGTCCAGCCGCTCCTCGAAGCGGCGGCGGTTGGCTATCTTGGTCAGCCCGTCGTGATCGGCCATGCTCTTGACTTGGCGGTACAGCAGCGCATTGCGCAAAGCCAGGGCCAAGTGGTTCACCGCCGCATTCAGGGTCTGCACCTGGTCCTTGGCCAGCCGCAGGCCCTTCTGGGTCAGCAGGGCCAGGCAGCCGAAGCTCTCGCCTCCGGCGGCCAGCGGCAGCATCAAAAGCCGCCCGTCGTCCGGGCCGGGGGTTTGGCGCAGGGCCTTGCCCGGCGTGAGGCAGAACTGGCGCACTTCCGTCACCACGGAGCCGGAGAGCCGCTCCGCGCTGCCCTTGAGCACCTGCTCCCAGGCGGCGTGTTCCGGCGGGGTCATGCGGCAATGCAGGTACATTTCCGTGTCCAGCCCAGGCCCGCTCTCGGCCCGGTTCCAGAACACGGCGCACAGCACGTCCACCGGCAGCAGGTGGCGCAGGTCGGTTCTGGCCTTGGACAAAATGGTGCCCGTGTCCAGAGAGGCCGAGGCGCGGGAAAGCACGCGGTTCAAAAAGCTCAGGTGATTGCTTTTGCGGGCCAGCAGTTCGCGCTCCAGCACAACCTCGTCGGTCTTGCGGCGCAGGTCGGCGGAAAGGGAATCCAGCTCGCGCAGGCGCAAAATGGCGTCGCGCACCTTGTAGCGGTTCAGCGGCGTGCGCACGGCGGTCAAAAAGCCCTCAGACAACACCTGTTCGGTCTCCAGGGGTTCGCAGTTCTCCGGCACTATGAGCACGCGGCGCACGGTGTCCACTTCACGACAGGCCTTGCGTCGGGAACTTGACAAGCCTTCCCAGACATCAAGAGGAATCCAGGCCATCTGGCTCTGCCCGTCCTGCCCACGCATCCAGGCCAGGGCATCGGGCGGCAGATTGCGCAGAATAAAGCCCGGCCCGGCGCTCTCTTCAATGAGCGTCGCGCTGTCCGGGTCAAGTCCAAGACCCCACATGATTTCAGGATGTTCGCCTCGATGCATGGCAAAAGCCTCCCAGTCTGAGTGCGTAGCACTAGGCATTTTGCAAGAAGCGCTCCGGCGGCAAAGGGTGCCGCCGCAAAATATGCACCTCCTGGGCGCTTTGTCTGGGGCTTTGACAAATTTCCCGGTCTGTGGCTTTGTCTCGGATATGCGAAAAACCGGCGTCTTCGGCACCCTGGACCCCTTTGTGGAGGACGGGCCTATTCTTGGCCGCAGGGTGGCCAACCTGGGATTCTTGCACGCCCTGCTCCAGGCGGACCCCTTCAGCTCGTACCATTTCTTCATAGCCGACAAGCCACTGCGCGACTCCCTGGCGTCCAAGCTGGCCGAGCTCGCCCCCGGCATCGCCGCCGCCGGGCGCTTCCGGCTCATGGACCGCCGCGAGCTGCCCGCGCGCCTGGCCGATACGTCGTATTTCTGCTTCCACCAGTCCGACTGCATAAGCCACCCCACCCAGTTGGCCCGGCTGCGCAACGCCCACGCGCGGGAGCTGTTCCCCATCACCGGGCCCGTGCATTCCCTGTCCTACCCGGACTACCCCGCGGCCTTTCTGCGCCACCTGTGGGCCGGAGCAACCCCGCGCGACTGCATCATCGCCACCTCCGAGGCCGGGCGGCTGGCGGTGGAGGGCTTTCTTTCCGCCTTGCGCGCGGGCTACGGCCTGACGCACCTGCCGGGGCCAAGCATCCGCCGCGTGCCCCTGGGGCTGAACGCGGAGCTGCTGAAGCCGCCGCTGCCCACGCCGCAGGACAAGGCCGCCCTGCGCCAGCGCCTGGGCCTGCCGCAAGACCGCGCGCTGCTGCTGGTGCTGGGCCGGGTGTCGCACGCGTCCAAAATGGACCTGCTGCCGCTCATCCGGGCCATGAGCCGCCTGTTTACGGAGCCGCAAGACACGGGGCGGCCCCTCCCGCGCGAGGCCGTTTCCCTAGTGGTGGCGGGCTGGGCCGACGAGCGCGACCCCTTTCCCCGCACCCTGGTGGACATGGGCGCACGCATAGGGCTCGACGTGCGCCTGGAGCTGCGCCCCGGCGAGCGCCGCAAAAACGAGCTGCTGGCCGCCTGCGACGTGTTCGTCTCCATAGCCGACAACCCCCAGGAGACCTTCGGCCTGACACTCTTGGAGGCCCAGGCCGCCGGGCTGCCCGTGGTGGCCTCGGACTACGACGGCTACCGCGACCTGGTGGCCCACGGCGAAACCGGCCTGCTTGTGCCCACCACAGGCCCAGCGCCCACCGAGGGCGACGACTTCGTGGACCGCCTGGCCCCGCTTTTGTTCGACAACCAGTACCACCTGCTGCTGGCCCAGCGCACCGTGGTCCACACCCCGCAGCTGGCCCAGGCCCTGGGCACGCTTGTGGCCGACGCCCCCCTGCGCCAGCGCATGGGCCAGGCCGGACGCGAGCGCGTGCGCCGGAACTTCCTCTGGTCCGGGGTCATCGCCCGGCACCTGGAGCTGTGGGACGAGCTGCGCGCCCTGCCCGCGCCAGACATAGCCGCCCTGCGCCATGTGCCCCACCCGCTGGAGCTGCCCTACGCCAAGGTCTTCGCCCCCTACCCCACGCGCACCCTGGAGCCCGGCGACCTGCTGCGCCCGGGCCGCAGCGGCGCGGCGCTCTTGGGCGGGCGCGAGTTTCCCGTGCTCTACGCCGGGTTGGACAGCCTCCTGGACGCCGAGGCCATCCGCAAGCTCATCTTCCTGGCGCGCAAGGGCGAAAGCGCGGAACTTCTGGCCGAGCGCTTCCGCGAGCTGTGCCCGCAGATTGACGCCGAACGCGCCCGCTACCACATTCTTTGGGCCATGAAGCACGATCTTTTGGAACCCGCGCCCAAGGCCCCGGCGTGAGCGCGGCGGAACAACGCGGCGTTGTGCACCACGCCACCCTGCCGCACCGGGGCGGGGCCGTGCGCGTGGCCCGGCTGCTGGCCTGCGGGCAAAGGCTGGCCGGCTGCGACGCCCGCCTGAGCTTCGAGGTGGCGGAAAACGATCCCGAAGCCCTGGACGGCGCGGCGGGCCACACAAGTCAGACAGACCTGGCAACGCACGAGGCAGCCCTCCCCCCGGCCCTGCCGCTTCTGGGCCCCACCCCGCCGCAAGCTCTGGGCCGCGTCCTGGCCGCCCTGCCAGGGCAAACCGACGCGCACCTGCACACCAGCATCCACTGGCCCCAATTGCTGGCCGGCCTGCTGGCCGAGCCCCAGGGCGACAACGCGCGCCGCGTGCTGCTTACCCTGCACGACGCCACCCCCCTCACCGGCGGCTGCGCCTACCCGCTGGACTGCCCGCACTTTCCGCGCTGCGCCGACCCCTGCCCGCGCAATTTTCCCGCCGCCCGGGCCCGCCAGGCCGAAACCGCCGCCCTGCTGGAACGCCTGGCCCCGCTGCTGGTCAGCCCCTCGCGCTGGCTGGCCGGGCTGGCCCGCCAGACCCTGCCGCAGCTGCCCGTGCGCGTGGTGCCCAACGGGGTGCCCTGGCCGGAACTTTCCGCCCTGCCTTCCCGCGCCCAGGCGCGCGCGGCTCTGGGCATCGCCCCCGGAGCGCGGGTGGCGCTGTTTGCGGCCCATGGCGGGGCACGCGCGGCCTACAAGTCCGGCCCGGACTGGGGCCAGTACTGGGAGCGCCTGCGCACCTGCCTTCCCCTCGCCTCGGCGCAGGCCCTGGCCTTTGCCGTTGGCGGCGACGAAGCCTCCAGTCGCGGCGGCCTCACCGTGTGGCCCTATCTGGACCGGGGCCGCCTGTCCCTGCTCCTGCGCGCGGCGGACGCGCTCATCTATCCCACCCTGGCGGACAACCATCCCCTGGTGCTTCTGGAGGCTGCGGCCCACGAGCTGCCCGTGGTCAGCTACGCCGTGGGCGGCGTGCCGGAAATCGTTTTGCCCGGCGAAACCGGGCTGCTTGCCCCGCCCGGCGACCAGAACGCCTTCTGCCGCGCCGCAGGGTCGCTCCTGGCCGATGCGGGCCTGTGCCGCAGCCTGGGCCGGGCCGCCCGCGCCCATGGCGGCAAGCGCTTCCACGCCGCGCGCATGGCCGCCGACTACGCCGCCCTGCACTAGCGGCGGCACGGGCAAGCAACGCTGGCGGCTCTCGCAACCCAGGATCTGAGCAACAGAAATCGCGCGCGCAGCACCCCCGAAACGCGAGGTCCCGGCGGCCTGCCGCCCAAAAGGATGAAAAGACCAGGAGGCTTTGACACCCAGGGCCGAATGCCGTATCTCACGCCTCAAAATAGGATGACCGCGCCCTTGCGCGTCCTTCCGCAACACAACTTTCGAGGGGATTCATGAGCAAACTCGCAACTCTGCCCGGTGACGACATCCGCCAGATCATGTGGCGCTACACCGACCGCTACGATTTGCAGATGGTGGTCCAGTCCGCACGCGGCGTGGCGCGCGGCCACGTGGCCCGCATGGTGGCCGACGGCNNCCGACGGCGTGCGCAACTCCCACGAGTGGACCGACCGCAAGAACTCGCTGCTGGACGCCTTCGACTCCTCCGGCCTCACCGCCCTGTACATGGACACCACCCAGGGCGGCTACATCGACGGCCCCAAGAACTTCGCCCTGTCGCTGACGACCTTCGAGCTCTCCTGGGTGGACGCGGGCGCGGCCACCTGCGGCCTGGCCAACAATCTGGCCCTGGCCCCCATCCACGAAAAGGGCACCAAAGAGCAGCGCGACCACTACATGAGCATTTCCTGCCCCGGCGAGGGGCGCGCCACCTGGCGCGGCGCCTTCGCCCTTACCGAGCCGCTGCCCTTCGTGGGCGTGGACACGGGCATTCTTACCAGCAAGGTGCGCGTGGCCGAGTGGAAGGACGGCGAGGAGCCCCTGCTCCAGGTGGACAAGCGCGGGCGCTTCATCACCGGCATGGACTTCGCCAACTTCGTCACCGCCGCCGTCACCAGCGACGACCCGCGCTTCAAGGGCTCCTGCATGGTGATTCTTGAGGAAGGCGACCCCGGCGTGTTCGACCGCGGCGCGCCCACCCTCAAGATGGTGCACCAGCTCTCCAGCACGCGCGACCCCATCCTGAGCCTCAAGGTGCCCGCCAGCCGCATCATCGGCGGCTACACCGTGAAGGACGGCGTCATCGTGCCCAATTTCAGCCACGCGGAAATCATCGGCAGCGTGTTCCACAGAACGCGCATCCCGGTGGGCGTCATGACCTCGGCCAAGCTGCTTTCGGCCATCGAGCCCATCATCCGCTACCACCGCTCCCGCTTCCGCGGCGGCGACGCCCAGCCCGGCACCCCGCGCTTCGACCAGGGCCTGCAAATGAAAGAGGATGCTCTCCAGCGCCTGGCCGACCTGTGGGCCTGCGGCGAGGCAGGCAGCTCGCTGGGCTTCGACGCCTCGCGCAAGGCCGACCTGCTGGACCCGTTGGAAAAAGAGAAAGAGGTCCAGTTCCACGCCCAGGGGCTCACCGGCCCGCGCGCCCAAATGAGCGCCCTCAAAAAGATGGAGCCGCAGGTGCTGGAATACCTGGACCTGCTCTACACGCCGGAAGACAAGCGCAACGGCGCGCGCTTCGCCGAGCTCCAGGCCGACATCTTCGTGCAGAGCAGCGTCCTCGACGCCGAGACCAACGTGCTCATTCCGGCCTGCAAGCTGTGGTGCCCCGGCGTTGGCGCAAACATGATGCGCGAGGCCGTGTCGCTTGTGGGCGGCTACGGCGTCACCGAGGACTGCCCCGGCTTCCTGTTCCAAAAATGGAGCGACTGCCAGCTCGAGGCCACCTACGAAGGCCCGGAAGTCGTGCAGCGCCGCCACCTCACCGCCACCATGGGCAACCCCGTGTTCCTGGCCCTCATGGGCCACTGGATCGACGAACTGGACGCTCTGGCCGAAACCTGGCCCCAGGCCGGAACCAAGGCCCTGGCCCAGGCCATGCGCCTGTGGATGTGGACCCTGGCCCACCTGCAGAACGCCAAGGACGCCGAAGGCAAGAAGCTCTTCAGCGGCAACCGTCAGGGCGTCACCTTCCCCATGGCCGACGCCGTGTCCTGGCTCGTTTCCGCGCGCTGCCTGGTGGACGACGTGCTGGAGCTCAAGCGCAAGGGGCCGGAGAATCCGCTGCTGGCCGAAAGCCTGGACGACACCGTGGGCTTCTTTGCCGACCTGTGCACCATGCAGAACGCCCGCACCGCAGGCGAAGTGGCGCGCATCTGCGCCGAGTTGGTTTACGGCTACGCCAACGTGCCCGGCAGCGAGGAAAAGGCAGGCGAGTTCCAGGCCCTGCGCGCCGGGGTGGACGCCGCCCTGGCCGGAGCGCGCCTTGCGCGCGACCGCGCCGGCGAAGCCATCGCCGGGGTCATGATACCGGAGGCCCTGGACTACCCGCTGTAGCCCTGCCCCGCTTACGACCTCCTGCGGCCCGGTTCGAGTGATGCTCGGGCCGGGCCGCTTTTTCGTCCTGCCCGCGTGGCCCGCAAAGAGCCAAAGGGCGCGGCGCATCAGCGTGACCCAGCTTTGCCCAAGGCGCTCGACAGCCAGAAGAATATCGGTTATCGATATGTGTTTGCCGAATCATTTGCCGGAAACGGTGGCAGGCCAAGCGGCAGCGCGGCAGCACGCTCGTCAGCGACCGCTTCGCATTTTTTCAAATGCGTATAGAGCGGCGTTCCTCACCTTTCCATGCTGGGCGGTCCAGTCCCGGTGACCGGCCGCTGAAAGAAACTGTACATTCAAGTTCCCATCGGGTAGCCTTGAGAATTGAGTGGGGGAGTGCGGCAGTTGCCGCAAGCGCGCCCAACCGCGCAAAATCGGTGGGAGGAGCCTCAAACAATGGGCCGAGCAGAGCGCACGCCGGAGGTCATCGACATCCTGGCGGTGGACGACGAGCAGGTGAATTTGCTCCTGCTGTCCGGGTTGTTGCGTCGCGAAGGCGTCAACGTCATCACTGCGCACAGCGGCTTTGAAGCCCTCAAGCTCATCCCCAAGCACGATTTCGCCCTCATCCTGCTCGATGTCATGATGCCCGGCATGGACGGCTTCACCACGGCGGAGCGCATCCGCGCCGACGAAGGCACCCGGACCATCCCCATCATCTTCATCACCGCCATCAGCAAAGAGCAGCGCCACGTGTTCAAAGGCTACGACGCCGGAGCCGTGGACTATCTCATCAAGCCCTTCGAACACGAGATTTTAAAGAACAAGGTCAGCGTTTTTGTGGAAATGCACCGCCAGCGCCTGGCCGTGCAACGCGCCAGCGAGGTTCTGGCCCAAACCGTGGCCGAGCTGCGTCTCTCGGCCAAGGCCCTTACGGAAAGCCGCGAGCGCTACCAGAATCTCTTCACCTCCATGTTCAACGGCTTCGCCCTGCTGGAGCACGGCGAGGGGGAAGGGCCGGAGCTTTCCCAGGCCCGCTTCCTTGAGGTCAACCCGGCCATGGAGCTTATTCTTGGCCACACGCGCGCGGAGCTGCTGGAACGCCCCATGGGCGAGGTGCTGCCGAACATGGAAAGCTACCTGCGCGATTTCGCCGCCGAGGTAGCCCGCTCCGGCACCAGCGGCCTCATGGAAAGCTACCTGGCCGACATCAAGCGCTGGCTGCGCATTCAGGCTTACGTGCCGGGCCCGGGTCTGCTGGCCCTCGTGGCCGAGGACATGACCGCGCGCCGAAAAGCCGAGGAGACCATCCAGGAACGCACCTTCCAAGACCCCCTCACCGGCCTGGCCAACCGCGCCCTGTTCCTGAACCGCCTGGGCCAATCCATGGAGCGTTCGCGCCGCAGACTCAACTATCTGTACGCCGTGCTCTTTCTCGACCTGGACAGCTTCAAGCCCATCAACAGCAGCCTGGGCCACGCCGCAGGCGACAAAGTTCTGTGCGCCATGGCCGAAAAGATAAAGACCGTGGCGCGCGGGCTGGATACCGTGGCGCGCATCGGCGGCGACGAATTCGCCCTGATCCTGGAAGAGCTTAAAAGCCCCGGCGAGGCCCTGCAGGTGGCCCGGCGCATTTGCCGCGAACTGGCGCACCCCCTGGAGCTGGAGGGACACACCCTGCACTTTACGGCCAGCGTGGGCATTGTGCTTGGCCCGGCAGACTACGCCCAGCCGGAGGAACTGCTGCAGGACGCGGGCATCGCCATGGAGAACGCGCGCGCCCTGGGCGGCGGCAAGGTCAAGGTCTTCAAGTGGGCCATGCGCACCCGCGCCCAGTACGCCCTCAACGTGAACCAGAGCCTGCACCAGGCGCTGGAGGGCGAGCAGTTCCGCCTGCACTACCAGCCCATCTTCAACCTGCACAACAACACCCTGGCAGGCTTCGAGGCCCTCATCCGCTGGCAGGTGGGCGGGCGGCTGGTGCCCCCGGCGGAGTTCATCCCCCTGGCGGAGCAGACCGGGCTCATCGTGCCCATTGGCCAATGGGCCCTGGCCGAGGCCTGCCGCACGGCCAGCATGTGGGAACAGCGTTTCGCCCTGCCCAAAGACTTCACCCTGGCCGTGAACCTCTCGGCCAAGCAGTTTTCCCAGCCAGACCTGGTGCGCCAGCTGACGCGCGTGCTGGAGGAGAACCACCTGGCGCCCACCCGCCTGAAGCTTGAAATCACCGAGACCATGGTGATGCAGAACCCGGAAAACGTGGTGCACAAGCTGCGCGGCCTGCGCGAAATGGGCGTCAAGGTCGGCATAGACGACTTCGGCACCGGGTACAGCTCCCTTTCCTACCTGCGGCGCTTCCCCAT
Organism: Desulfovibrio sp. UBA6121; assembly: GCA_002422505.1. GTDB lineage: Bacteria > Desulfobacterota > Desulfovibrionia > Desulfovibrionales > Desulfovibrionaceae > Humidesulfovibrio. The sequence continues at coordinate 21,944 of DIVX01000175.1, read as the reverse complement.
CAACACCCTCAAGGTGGACCGCAGCTTCGTGTCCGATTTGGACGCCTTCGAAAATATCATCATCGTGCGCACCATTGTCAGCCTGGCCCACAACCTGGGGTTCGACGTGGTTGCCGAGGGCATAGAGACCGAGCGCCAGCGCGCCTTTCTGGCGGAACTTGGCTGCGAGTACGGACAAGGCTTCCTGCTCGCGCGCCCGCTGGCCGCAAAAGACGCCCTGGCCCTTCTCGCCCCGTGCGGCCCAGGGCAGGCGGCAGGATTGACATGACGCGCCCCTCCCAGCTTTGGCGGCAGCGGGCCACCAGCCTGCACGCCATGCTGGCGGCCCTTGTGGCCCTTACCCTGCTGCCCATGCTCGCCCTTTCGCTCTTCGGCCACATGCGCGACCGCGCCCAGGAACGCGAAGCCGCCGTGGCCAGCGCCGCCCGCGCCGCCAGCCTGGTGGCCCGCGCCCTGGGACAAGAAACCACCAACGCCCGCGTTTTTCTGGAAATCATGGCCGCCAATCCGCTGATAGCCAGCAGCGACCCTGCGGCCAGCCAGGCGCGCCTGGCGGTTTTTTTGCGCATGGCCGTGCACTATAGAAATCTCATCCTCACCCGGCCCGACGGCTCGGTCATCGCCGCCGCGCAGCCCCTGCCGCCGGGAACCAACCTGCGCGACGACCAGGCCGTGACCGGGGCCACGCAGGGGCAGTCCTTCGCCGTGGGCGTTTCCACCCTGGACCTGGGCGGGCGCGAGCAAATTCCGGTCATCAGCTATGCCGCGCCCGTGCAGGGACCGGACGGCCGCCTCAAAATGCTGCTGGTGGCCCACCTCACCGTGGCCGAGGCGGCGGAAATATTCGCCGAAGCCGCCCTGCCCCAGGGCACCACCCTGGTGCTGGCGGGGCAAAGCGGTCGCATCATCTACCGCCTGCCCGAGGCCCCGCTCTACGCAGGCGCGCGCCTGCCGGAAGACCAGGCCGAGCTGATCCGGCAGGGTGCGGAGGAGTTGAACGGCTGGGGCGTCGGCGTAGACGGCGTGGAACGCTATTACGTCATGAAGCGGCTGGACATTTGCCCCGACGAAGCCTGCTACGTGCGCGTGGGCATTTCCAGGGACGCCGTATACGCCGCCAGCGCGGCCAAGCTCACCCGCAACTCCATGGCCTTGATGGGACTGGCGTTGGTCATCCTGCTTGTGGCGCGCCTGTGGGCCAAGCGCAGCGTGCTGGAGCCTGCGGCGCGGCTTATGCAAACCGTGCGCGCCCTGCACGCCGGAGACTACACCGCGCGCAGCAACCTGCCGGAGCAGCAGGGAGAGATAGGCGAACTGGGCCGCTCCCTGGACCACATGGCCGAGGCGCTCATGGAGCACAAGGCCCGGCAGGAGGCCGCCCAGCGCGCCCTGTTCGAAAGCGAGGAGCGCATGCGGGCCGTATTCAACGCCTCCAGCGACGGCGTGCTGCTGCTGGTGCCCGACGGCCAGGTGCTGGCCATGAACGAGAGCGCGGCCAAACGGCGCGGCAAAACCGCGCACGAACTCACCGGGCGCAACATCCTGGACATCATCCCCCACTATGTGCGCAACGGGCGCAAGGCGCGCTTCGAAGACGTGGTGCGCACAGGCCAGCCCGTGCGTTTCGAGGAGGAACGCGAAGGCCGCACCTACGCCATCCGCCTGCATCCCGTGCGCAGCGCCACGGGCGAAATCGTCCAAATAGCCAGCTTCTCGCGCGATATAACCGAACGCAAGCTTTCCGAACGCGCCCTGCTTTCCGCCAAGGAGGCTGCGGAAGCGGCCAGCCAGGCCAAAAGCGCCTTTCTGACGAACATGAGCCACGAGCTGCGCACGCCGCTGAACGGCCTGCTGGGCATGCTGCAACTGCTGCGCAACACGCACGACCAGGAGGAACAGCGCCAGTACCTCGCCTGGGCCACTCAATCCGCCCAGCACATCACCGCCCTGGTCAACGACATTTTGGACTACGCGGCCCTGGGCGCGGGGCAAATGCGCTTCGAGCTGCGGCCCTTCCACCTGGAAGAAGTGCTCACCCCACTGGAGGTGGAGTTCGCCCCCCTGGCGGAGCTCAAGGGCCTGGGATTCACCCGCCGCATGGACCCGCACCTGAAGGAACTGCGCCTGCTGGGCGACCCCGTGCAGTTGACCCGGCTTATGCGGCACCTGCTGGACAACGCCTTGAAGTTCACCCTGCGCGGCCAAGTGACCCTGCATGTGCAGGTGAGCTGCCAGGACGAGGCCACCTGCACCCTGCGCATGGAGGTGGAGGATACGGGCATCGGCATTGCCCCGGAGTTTCTGCCCCGCCTGTTCCAGCCCTTTGTGCAGGCCGAGGCCCCGCTCACCAAGCACTTCGCCGGAACCGGGCTGGGGCTGGCCATCGCCAAAGAGCTGGCCACGGGCATGGGCGGCGCCCTGGAAGCCAACAGCACGCCGGGCGTGGGCAGCCGCTTCGCCCTGTGCCTAAGCTTCCAACCCGCAAAACCAGACGCAGCATGACCCGCGAGAAGGGCGTCTCGGGGTCCGATTAGGCCAGACCGAGGTTGCCGCAATTCGCTGGTTCTAAAAAACGCAAGGCATCCGCAAAAGAGGGTCGATGTTGGCTCGCCGCGCAGGCCTGGTGCGCGGGGCGCGCAACGGCCGCTCAACGGCCATGGAGCCGCAGGCGCCCCCGCCCCGCCCCGACAAACCGCAGCATCAAAGAAAAAGGCCCGCCGAAGCGGGCCAAAAATGGCGAAGCGCACGCCGCTCCCGGCATCGGGGAAGGCGGCGCGGCGCGTCAAACGTCACCGGCGGGAAAAATCCGGCCTAGTGCTCGTTCTTGCTGGTGGTCTTGATGACCAGAAGGCCAGCGATGGTTCCGAACAATCCGGCGAAGAAAAAGAAGAAATCCATGACCCACCCCTTGTGCGCCTTTGCGCGCGAAGTTTTCGGAGCCGCGCTCCGGCAACAGCCCTAGCACAATTGCGGAAGGATGCAAAGGGTCTGGCGCTGTGCGGGGGGCATATTGCGCCGCCCTTGTGTTCCCCGCGCGCATCCCCTACAACCGCGCAATGTCCGAACACACCTCGCCCACATCCGCAGCCCCCCTCGCCCCCGCCACGCAGCAGGCCGATGCCGACATCCTCATCCTGGGCGCCGGCCCGGCAGGTATGCTCTGCGCCCTCACGGCGGCCCGCCGCGCCAAGGCCGCCAAGGTCCGCAAGGAAATTCTGCTGGTGGACCAGGACCGCACCCCGGCCCGCAAGCTGCGCGCCTCCGGCGGCGGCCGCTCCAACTGCACCAACCTGAACGCCGCGCCGGAGCACTATCTTTCGAAAAATCCGCGCTTCACGGCCCAGGCGCTCAAACGCCTGCCTCCGGCGGAGTTTTTGCGCCTGCTGGAGGGCCTGGGCCTTTCCGCCCACGAGGAAGACCAGGGCAAGATGTTCTGCGACCAGGGGGCCGAGGCCCTGGCCCTGGCCTTGGAAAAGGCCTGTCGCAAGGCCGGGTGCCGCTTCCTGCTGGGTCGCCCGGTCACCGGCGTGGTTCCCCCGGCGGAGCCCGGCGGCCTGTTCCGGGTGGATACCGCCCACGGTCCGCTCTACGCCCCGCGCGTGGCCCTGGCCCTGGGCAGCCCGGCCTGGCCCGCCCTGGGCGGCACGGATGTGGTGGCTCGCCTGGCCGGTCAGCTCGGTTTGATCCATGTTCCCGCGCGCCCGGCGCTCACGCCGCTTGTGCTCTCCGGGCCGGAGGCCGCGCTTTGCCGCGAGCTTACGGGCTTGAGCGTCTCCGCGCGCCTGAGCCTCGACGCGGCCAGCGCCTGCGGCGGAGTCAGCATAGCCGACAGCCTGCTGTTCACCCACCAGGGGCTTTCCGGCCCTGCGGCCTTGCGCCTTTCGTCGTACTGGCGCAAGGGCGAGGCCATCAGCATCGACCTCGCGCCCGAGGCGGACATGCCCGCCCTGCTGCGCCAGCCCGGCCGGGGCAAGGCCCTGGCGCGCACCATCCTTTCCGAGCTGATGCCGCGCCGCCTGGTGGAGGCCCGCCTGGCCGAACTGCCGCCCCAGTTCAAGGCCCGCAGCATTGGCGACCGCCGCCTGGCCGAGCTTTCCCGCGCGGACCTGGACGCCCTGGCGGGCATCGTGGGCAGCTGGCGCGTCATCCCGCGCACCACGGCGGGCATGGCCCGGGCCGAGGCCGCCAGCGGCGGGCTGGACGTGGAGGCCTTTTCCGCCAAGACCATGCAGTGCAAAGCCATTCCCGGCCTTTTCGCCCTGGGCGAGGCCCTGGACGTGGCGGGCGATCTGGGCGGCTTCAACCTGCACTGGGCCTGGGCTTCGGGCTTTGCGGCCGGGCACGCCCTATGAGCGAATCTTTGAGAAGCCGCTGGGGCGGCCCTTGCGGCTGCCGCGAAATGCTCTCCGTGGGCGCGCCGCTCATGGTCAGCATGGGCAGCACCACCTTGATGCAGTTCACCGACCGCATGTTCCTGGGCCGCCACGACGTGAACGAGCTGGCGGCCTCTGTTCCCGGCGGGCTGACCGCGTTTCTGCTTGTGGCCTTTTTTCTTGGCGCGGCCTCGTGCGTGGGGGTGCTGGTGGCCCAGTACCACGGGGCCTGCAGGCCGGAACGCGTAGGCCCGGCCCTGTGGGCTGGCATCTGGTTCAGCGTGGCTTCCGGCCTGGCGCTGGTGGCCCTGGCCGGAACCGGCGGACCGCTGTTCGAACTGGCCGGGCACCCGGAAACCGTGCGCGGCATGGAGGCGGACTATTTCCGCATTCTGACCCTGGGCGGCGGCGGCGTGGTGCTCTCCACCGCGCTTTCAGGCTATTTTTCCGGCCTGGGCCGCACCGTGGCCGTCATGGCGGTGAACCTGCTCGGCGCGGCGGCCAACATTCCGCTGGACTACGCGCTGATCTTCGGGGCCTGGGGCGCGCCGGAGCTGGGCATACGCGGCGCGGCCATCGCCACCGTGCTGGGTTCGGTCATCAGCTGCCTGCTCTTTGGCCTGCTGCTGCTTGCGCCGGAGGCGCAAAAACGCCACCGCCTGCGCACCGCCTGGCGCCTGGAGCCGGACATGCTCGCCCGGCTCATGCGCGTGGGCGCGCCCGCCGGGGTGCAGTTCTTTCTCGACATCATGGCCATAACCGGCTTCTCGCTGCTGGTGGGGCGCATGGGCCTGGTGGAGCTTTCGGCCACCAACATCGCCTTTTCCATCAATGGACTCACGTACTTGCCGGTCATCGGGCTGTCCATCGCGGTAAGCGTGCTTGTGGGCCGCAGCCAGGGCCAGGGCAGGCCGGATCTGGCGCGGCGCGCCACGGGCAATGCCGTGTTTCTGGCCCTGTGCTGGATGGTGCCCATGGGGTTGATCTTTGTGCTGGCCCCCGGCCCCCTGCTCGACCTGTTCCGGTCTGCCGCGCAGGAAGCAGGCGCTGCGGCAGCGGCGGCGGCGGGAGAGCCGACCTTCGCGGCCATCCGCGAGATGGGCGTGGTGCTGTTGCGCTACGTGGCCCTGTACACCCTGGTGGACGCCGTGGCCATCGTCTACTTCGGCGCGCTCAAGGGCGCGGGCGATACGCGCTTCGTCATGCTGACCATGCTGGCTGGAAGCCTGGGCGTGCTGGTGCTGCCCACCTGGTACCTGGTGCACAACGCCATCGGGGGCATTCACGGCCCCTGGCTGTGCCTCTCCGCCTATGTGCTTTTCCAGGCGGTCTGCTTCGGCCTGCGCTTCCGCAACGGAGCCTGGACCAAGCGCCGCGTCATAGAGGCCGCGCCCCCGCGCAAAGCAGGCGGAGCCAGCCTTTAGGCCCGCCGCCGCAGCCCGGATTTTGCGGCGCGCGCCATAGCCCCGGCTTGTGCCCTGCCGCAAAGCCGACTATACAGGCGCGGGTTCAACGCGCGGCCAGCCCCCCCGGCGCGGCAGGCAGGCGAGCTGGTCCTTTGACCCGCCGCAGGCTTGAGCATATGGCCACGGCACCCCGCGCTGCGCATGCAACAAGACAGCCTCCCCCGCACAGGACAGCAATGGACGAACGCCTCACCCGACTCCTGGACTCTTTCCGCGCCATGGGCGCCGTGGCGGTGGCCTATTCCGGCGGAGTGGACAGCTCCCTGGCCCTTTGGGCCGCGGCCAAGGCCCTGGGCGAGCGCGCCCTGGGCGTCAGCGTACGCTCGGAATTCGTGTGCGCCCAGGAACGCCGCCGGGCCGACCGCATCGCCGCGCACCTGCGCCAGAGCGTGGGCGCAGCGGTGCGCGTGCGCCACATTTACGTGCTGGCCAACGAGCGGCTGCGCAAGAACCCGGAGGACCGCTGCTACCTGTGCAAGCAACTGGTGCTGGGCGAACTGCGCGCCGAGGCGCAGTCGTGGCTGGGAACGCAGGCGCAGCTGGCCGAGGGCACCAACGCCGACGACGATCCCGCCAGACCGGGACGCCGCGCCGTGGCCGAGGCGGGCGTGCTTTCGCCCCTGGCCGCCTGCGGCATAAACAAAGCGGGCGTGCGCGAGCTGGCCCGGCTGGTGGGCCTGGAAAACGCCGACGATCCCTCCAACTCGTGCTTGGCCACGCGCGTGCCCACGCACCAGGAGCTGACCTTCTCCCGGCTGACGGCCATAGAGGGCCTGGAGCGCGCCGCCCACGACCTGGGCCTGACCGACCTGCGGGCGCGCCTGGTGCCGGGGCGGCCCGGCACACCCGGCGGCGGCGGCGACGCCGTGCGCCTGCTGGTGCGCCCCAGCCAGATGCCCTTTGCCCTGGCCCTGGCCAAACAACTGGAAGAACGCGCCCATTTCATCGGTTTTACACACTTTTCTTTGGGAGAACGCACGTGAACGTAGACAGCCTGCTGGAGGACTTCCGCCAGGGCCGCCTGGACGCGGAGGAACTGAAGCGCCAGTTGCTTGGCCAGAGCGTGGCCGATGCCGGGTTCGCCCGGCTGGACCACCACCGCCTGCTGCGCAAGGGCCAAGCCGAGGTGGTGTTCTGCCAGGGCAAAACCCCGCAGCAGGTGGCGGAGATCTTCGCCCAGCTGGCCGAGCGCACGGGCCGGGTGCTGGGCACCCGCGCCGAGGCCGCGCACTACGAAGCCGTGCGGCACATGCCCGGCGCGTGCTTCGACCCGCTTTCCCGCATCTTGAGCGTGGAGAACGCCCCGGTGAACCGCGTGGGCAAGGTGGTGGTGGTCAGCGCGGGCACGGCGGACATCCCCGTGGCCGAGGAGGCAGCGCGCACGGCCGAGCACCTGGGCAGCACGGTGCTGCGCCGCTTCGACTGCGGGGTGGCGGGCATCCACCGCTTTCTGGCCGTGCTGGACGACTTTCTGGACGCCCGCGCCGTGGTGGCCGTGGCGGGCATGGACGGCGCGCTGCCTTCCGTGGTGGGTGGGCTGGTGGCCGCGCCGGTCATCGCCGTGCCGACCAGCGTGGGCTATGGCGCAAGCTTCGGCGGCCTGGCCGCGCTGCTGACCATGCTCAACTCCTGCGCCTCCGGGGTCAGCGTGGTGAACATCGACAACGGCTTCGGGGCCGGGTACATGGCCCATGTGATCAACGCCCAGTGCGAAGCCGCACGCAAAGGATAAGCCGCTGTGAAAACACTGTATATTGAATGTTCCCTTGGCGTTTCCGGCGACATGCTGCTGGCCTCCTTGAGCGACCTGCTGCCCGGAGGCGAGCGCCTGCTGGCCGAGGCCGTGGCCGCCCTTGGCCTGCCGGGCGTCTCGGTGCGCGTGTCGGAGCAGATGGTCCAGGGCATCCGCACCCGGCGGGTGGAGGTGCTGGAGGAGGCCCCCCAGCCCCTGCGCCATTTGAAGGACCTGACGGACATCGTGGCCGCCGCGCCGGAAAAGCACTGGCCCGCCGACGTGAAGGAGCAGGGCCTGGCCGCCCTTACCCGTCTGGCCGAGGCCGAGTCCACGGTGCACGGCGAACCGCTGGAGCACATCCACTTCCACGAGGTAGGCGCGGTGGACACGGTGGTCGATACGCTGGGCGCGGTGCTGCTGGCGCGCGCCACGGGGGCGAGCCGCGTGGTCGCTTCGCCGGTGAACCTGGGGTCCGGTTTCGTCACCTTCAGCCACGGGCGCTTCCCGGTGCCCGCCCCGGCCAGCGCGGAACTGGCGCGCGGCATGCTGACCTTCGCCGCCGATTCCGGCATGGAGCTGGCCACGCCCACGGGCCTGGCGGTGCTCAAAACCCTGGCCGACGGCTACGGCCCGCTGCCCCAGGGCAGCATCCTGGCCCTGGGCTACGGCTCGGGCACGTATTCCACCGGCGCATACCCCACCTTCCTGCGGGCCTATCTCATCGAATGCGGCCCGCGCCGCGCGCGGCCAAACGCCGACGACGCCAGCACCGAAGACGCCTGCGCCGAAGCCGACGACGCCGGGCCAACGCGGGGCCGGGGCAATCTCTTCGGCCCGCACGGGCACAGCCACTCCTGGCCCAATGCGCACATGTCCAGCGGACGCACCTTCACCAAGGACGAGGAGCAGGGGGGGCACAGCCATGGCCCGCACGGAACCCACGGCCATGAGCACGACTGAGCCGACGGCTGGCCCGGCGGCTGGTCCAATGGCTGACTCGGCGGCCGAGTCTACAGCCGGGCAGGCGACCGGGCCGGAGCTCCGGCTGGTGGTGGCCCGCTACCGCGAGGATCTCTCCTGGCTGCGCGGGGTGGGCCTGCCCGCCACCGTGTACAACAAGGGCCCGCAGCTTGACCCGCACGCCCTGCCGCACAGCGCCGCCGTGCACCCCCTGCCGAACCTTGGGCGCGAGGCCCACACCTACCTCACGCACATCATTGCCGAATATGACGCCCTGCCGGAGTGGACGGCTTTTTTGCAGGGCGACCCCTTTGCCCACCTGCTGCCGCCGGAAGAGCCGCGCATGACGCCCCCGGCCCTGCGCGCGAAACTGCTGGCCCTGGCGGAGGGCGGCGCGCCCTTTGCCGGACTGGCCTGGTTCCGCCTGCGCTGCGACGGCCTGGGCCGCCCCCACGATCTGGCCGACCCGGCCAAGGAAGGGCGCTGGAAAGGCTGGGGCAAAGATATCCCCGTGGCGCACACCTTCGAGGCGCTCTTCGACGCCCCGGCCCCGCGCGAGTTCATCGCCCGCGCGCCCACGGGCAACATGCTGGTGCGGCGCAAGCGTATCCTGGCGCGACCGCTCACTTTCTACCGCCGCGCCCTGAACCTGGTGCTGGCCGATGCCGACGACGCCGGGAACACCGGGCACGCCTTCGAACGCCTGTGGCAGGCCGTGTTCAGCGGGGCCGCGCCCGGCCCTGGCCCGGCCAAGCCTTAAGCGGCCACCGCTTCGGAATATACGCTCCGGCACACACACTCTGGCGCATTCGCTCTGGCGTTTTCGCTCCGGCACATACGCTCTGGCGTATTCTCCCCGCCGCCCTTTCTCCGGTCGGCCCTTCTCTGGCAAGGCATTATCCGGCAGGGCTTTTTGCGGCAGGGCATTCTTCGACAGGCCTTTCTCTGACAACGCATTCATCCGGCAGCTTTTTTGCGTCAGAGCTGTTTGCGACAGGCCACTCCCCAGTAGGACATTCTCCAATAAGCCTTTCTTCGGCAGACCTTTCTGCAGCAGGGCCTGCGCGCTTCCGCTCCACTCGGCCTCGGGGTTGCCCCGCTTCGAGCACGTCTCGATTCCAGCCCGTTTCCCCGCGCCACACGCTCACGCCGGGGTCAGCAGTGCCGCCCCTCCTGGGCGGGTTTCTCCCTGCTTGCCCCTCGCCGCGCCCCCCATACCCAACGCCTGCGGCACACACCCAGCGCCTGCGGCACACACTCAGCGCCTGCGGCCCCACACCCAACGCCTGCGGCACACACCCAGCGCCTGCGGCGCATACCCAACGCCTGCGGCACACACTCAGCGCCTGCGGCACACACTCAGCGCCTGCGCCTGCGGCCCCACACCCAGCGCCTGCGGCGCACGCCGGTGCGCAAGACCTTGCACCGGGAATTGACGGCCCGCGGCCCCGCGTGCTACTTGTGTAAATTGCCCGGGCATACGTCCGGAGACACCGCCCCCCAACGGATCTTCCATTGACCACGACGCGCGAACGAGTGCTCCACCATCCCGGCCTTCTGCCCGCAGGACGCCCAGCGGCCCCACGTTCAGAGACACCATGCCCGGAACGGTGATGAACAGAATTAAACCCTACCTTGGCCCGGCCCTGGCCCTGGGCCTGCTGGCCGCCGCCGCCTGGGTGCTCAAAACCCAGCTGGCGGAGTACAATCTCCAGGAAATTCTGGAGAACCTGCTGTGCGAGAAGGACCGCGACGTGCTGCTGGCCTTCGGCCTCACGGCGGTGAACTTCATCGTGCTGGCGGGCTACGACATCCTGGCCCTGAACTACATTGGCCACCCGCTGCCGCCTTACAGGCCCGTGCTGGCCTCCTTCGCGGGCAACGCCTTCAGCAACACCATCGGCCTCTCCACCCTGGCGGGCAGCACGGTGCGCTACCGGCTGTACTCCTCCTGGGGCCTCAGCGCCGGGGAAATCGCCAAGATCGTGGTCTTCACCACCCTCACGCTGTGGCTGGGGCTGTTCTCCATCGGCGGCATCGTCTTCACCGCCAAACCCCTGCCCCTGCCCGGCTGGGTCACGCTGCCCTTCAGCACCACGCGCCCCCTGGGGATCATCCTGCTCTTGGCGCCCGTGGCCTACCTGTACGCCGCCGCCAAGAAGGAGACTCCCTGGCGCATCGGCAAGCTGACCCTGCTGCTGCCGCCCTTCAGAAGCGCGCTTTTGCAGGTGGCCGTGGCCTCCCTGGACTGGGCCTTGGCCGCTGCCGTGCTATACGCCCTGCTGCCGCCCTGGGCCAATGTCAGCTTCCCGCTGGTGCTGGGCGCGTTCCTGCTGGGGCAAATCGCCGGGCTCATCAGCCAGGTGCCCGGCGGCCTCGGCGTATTCGAATCGTGCCTGCTCTTTCTGCTCACTCCGCGCATTCCCGCCCCGGCGCTCTTCGCCGCCCTGGTGGCCTACCGCGTGGTTTACTACCTGGCGCCGCTGGTGCTGGCCTCCATCTTGCTGGCCGCGCGCGAAACCCTGGCCGCGCGCGACTCCGCCCGGGGCGTGATGACCTTTCTGATGCAGTGGTTCCCGGTGGTGATGCCGCGCATACTGGCGGTACTGACCTTTGTGGCCGGAGCGGTGCTGCTGTTCTCCGGCGCAACGCCCTCGGTGCACGAGCGCCTGCGCTGGCTGGAGGCCATGCTGCCCCTGGGCGTGCTGGAGTTCTCGCACTTCATCGGCAGCCTGGCGGGCCTGGGCCTGCTTATCTTGGCGCGCGGCCTGCACAAAAGGCTCGACGCCGCCTATTACGTCACCGCCGGGGTGCTGTTCGCGGGCATCATCAGCTGCCTGCTCAAGGGCCTGGACTACGAGGAGGCCCTGTTCCTCACCGTGCTGCTGCTGGCGCTTCTGCCCTGCCACAAGTTTTTCTACCGCAAGGCCTCGCTCTTGTCCGAGGGCTTCACGCGGGGCTGGCTCGCGGCCATCCTCGCCGCCCTGGCCTGCACCGTGGGCCTGGGGTACATGGCCTTCGGCGACGCCCCCCTGAACCACGAGCTGTGGTGGGTGTTCACCTTTGAGGACGAGGCCAGCCGCTTCATGCGCGCCTCGGTGGGCATTCTGGTGGGCGTGCTGTTTGTGGCGGCGCTGCGGCTTATGCGCCTGGCCCGGCCGCGCTACGCCCCCCCAAGCGAGGCCGACGTAATGGCCGTGCGGACCCTGGTGGCCCAGGCCCCGGAAACCCCGGCCCACCTGGCCCTGCTGGGCGACAAAAGCTTTCTCGTCAGCGCCGGGGGCGACGGCTTTTTGATGTACGGCGTGTGCGGCCGCAGCTGGGTGTGCATGGGCGACCCCGTGGGCCCGCCCGCAGCGCGGGCCGAGCTGGCCTGGCGCTTCCGCGAAATGGTGGACCTCTACGCCGGGTGGACCGTTTTCTACGAGGCGGGCAAGGAAAACCTGCCGCTGTACCTCGACCTCGGCCTCTCGCTCATCAAGATCGGCGAGGAAGCCCGCGTGCCCCTGCCGGGATTTTCCCTGGCCGGGCAGGCGCGCAAGGGCCTGCGCTACACGCGCAACATGGTGGAGAAGGAAGGGGCCAGCTTCGAGATCATCCCGCGCGAGGGCGTGCCCGCCATACTGCCGGAGCTCAAAAAGGTCTCCGACGCCTGGTTGGCGGCCAAGCACGCGCGCGAAAAGAAATTCTCCCTGGGCTACTTCAGCCAGGAGTATATGTTGCTGTGCCCCCAGGCCGTTGTGCGCAAAGAGGGGGCCATAGTGGCCTTCGCCAACGTTTGGGAAGGCGGCTGGGCGGGCGGCCTGCGCCAGGAGCTCTCGGTGGACCTGATGCGCTACCTGCCGGACGCGCCGCCGAGCGTCATGGAATACCTGTACATCATGCTCATGCTCTGGGGACGCGAGCAGGGCTACCAGTGGTTCAACCTGGGCATGGCGCCCTTTTCCGGCCTGGAAAGCCACACCCTGGCCCCGGCCTGGACACGGCTCGGATCGCTGCTGTACACCCACGGCGGACAGTTCTATAACTTCCAGGGCCTGCGCCGTTTCAAAGACAAATTCGACCCCGTATGGGAGTCCAAATACCTGGCCAGCCCGGGCGGCACCGTTCCGCCCCGCGTTCTGGCCAACATCGCCACCCTGGTCTCGGGCGGCATGAAGGGAGTCATCGCCAAATGAAACGCATTCTCTGCACCCTGCTGGCCCTGGCCCTGCTGGCCCTGGCCGCCCCGGCCTGCGCCAAGCCGGAAAAGGCCCCGGAGAAGCTCAGCTTCGGCGTGTTCGGCGAGGTGCTGGTGTACCGCGCCCTGGACAAGAACGGCGGCGAGCCAGGCCGGGCGGTGCTGTTGCTTTCCGAGGGCGCCTGGGACGCGCGCATGGACGCCGCCGCGCGGGCCATTGCCGACATGGACGCCACGGTTGTGGGCATAGACACCAAGCGCCTGCTGGAGCCCCTGCGCGGCAAAGCCGAGGGCTGCTTCTACCAGGCCTGGGAATTCGAAGGCCTTTCCAAGATCGTGCAGAAGACCCTGGGCTACAAGGGCTACCACCAGCCCGTGCTGGCAGGCTTCGGCGAGGGGGCAGGCGTGGCCTACGCCACCTATGCCCAGGCCCCCAAGGAGATCTTCGCCGGAGCCATCACTCTGGGCTTTTCGCCCCGCCTGAGCATCCAGAAACCTTTTTGCGCGGCCAACGGCTACGCCTACGACAACGCCACAACCGCCGAGGGCGGCATTGTGATGCGCCCGGTGGCCAAGCCCCAGGGTCTGCTGGCGCTCTTGCAGGGCAAGGCCGATGGCCGTTTCCCCGTGGCCCAGGCCGAGAGCTTCGCCAGCCAGATTCCCGGCGCGCGCGTCACCGTCATCGACGGCGCGCGCGAGACGCTGACCGACCCCAAGCTGTGGCGCACGGCCTTCCGCGAGGCCCTGGACACAATCGCCCCGGCCAGCGCGGGCAAGACCGCAGCCCAGGCCCAAAGCGTTAACGACCTGCCCCTGGTGGAGGCGCCCTCGGCCACGCCCGGCAAGACCATGGCCGTCATCGTTACCGGCGACGGAGGCTGGGCGGGCATCGACCAGCAGATCGGCGACATCCTGGCCGGGCACGGCGTGTCCGTGGTGGGCTTCAACTCCCTCAAGTATTTCTGGAACGCCCGCACTCCGGATGAAATGGCCCACGACCTGGAGCTGACCCTGAAGCACTACGGGGCCAAGTGGGGGGCGGAGCGCTTCATCGTGGTGGGCTACTCCATCGGGGCCGACGTGCTGCCCTTCATGACCGGGCGCATGAGCGAGGAGACCAAGGCGCGGCTGGCCCTGGTGGCCATGCTGGGACCCGGCACCCACGCGGACTTCGAGTTCCATCTTTCCAATTGGCTGACCAGCGAGAACGTGCCCGAGGGCGCGGCCATGATCCCGGAGATGGCCAAGCTGGCCAAGACCCCGGTGCTGCTGGTGTGCGGCGACGAAGAGGACGGCACCCTGTGCCAGAACTACCAGGCCCCCAACGTGGAAAGCCTTGTGGTGCCTGGCGGGCATCATTTCAACAAAGAATACGACCACATCGCCCTGACGATTCTGCGCGCGGCAGGCATTGCCGCGAAGCAGTAGCAGCACGATTCCAGGAGCAACATCCGTGAGCGCCCCCGCAAAACCTCGTCTGGCTTACATCGACAACGTGCGCATCTTCCTGTCCATGCTGGTGGTGGCGCACCACGCAGGGCAGCCCTTCGGCTCCGACGGCTGGTGGCTCTACCAGTCGCCCCTGCGCAGCCATTGGGTGGGGCTCTTCTTCGGCGTCAACGAGGCCTTCTTCATGGGCCTGTTCTTCCTCATCGCCGGGTACTTCCACCCCGGCAGCGTGGACCGCAAGGGCCCGCTCACCTTCGTGCTCGACCGTCTGTGGCGCTTCGGCGTGCCCATCGTGGTCATGGTGCTGGGCATCACCCCAGTGTTCATGTACTTCCACGACACCATCTTCAAGCACATGGTCATGCCCTCGTACCTGGACTACTACCTGGGGGCCTACCTGGGGCTCTTGGCCCCGCCCGCAGGCTGGACCGGCGCGCCCGGACCCAACTTCGAGTTCGTGCACCTCTGGTTCATCGAGAACCTGTTCATTTACGGCTGCGCCTACGCCCTGTACCGGGCCCTGGCGGGCCGCCGCGACAGCAGACCCACGGCCCTGCCGCAGGAGACCATAGCCCCGGCCACGGCGCATCTGGCGCTCATCAAGCTGGTGCTTTGGCTCACGCTCAGCACCTATCTCATCCGCATCTGGAAAAGCGTGGACGACTGGAAGGTGCTGCTGGGCTTCTGGGAAATAGAGTTCGCCCACCTGCCACAGTACGTAACCATGTTCACCTTGGGCATTCTGGCCTCGCGCCGCAACTGGTTCTCGCGCTTTCCGGCCAGCGCCGGGTGGACCTGGCTCGGCATCGGGCTGGTGTGCGTGGCCGTGTACATGGCGCGCGGCCTGGGGCTGGACATACCCTTCTGGAACGGCGGGGCCGACCCGTTGGCCCTCATCCGCGCCGGGTGGGAAAGCCTGCTATGCGTGGGCTTTTGCGTGGGCCTGCTCACCCTTACGCGGGAGCGCTTCCCGGGCCAAACGGCCTTCACCAAGGCCCTGTCCGACAGTTCCTTCGCCGTGTACATCTTCCATGTGCCGGTGGTTACGCTCTTGCAGTACTGGTTTGCGGGCACCACCCTGGGCCCCTTTGAGCAGTTCGCCGCAATCTCGGTGCTGGGCATCCTCATCAGCTTCCCGCTGGCGCACTATGTGCTGCGGCGGCTGCCCATTCTGGGCAAGGCCCTGTAGCGACAGCTTTGCAGGCTGACTACGTTTTTGTAGCGGCTTCGTGTAGGCTGCCCGGCAGACCCTGGCTAACTTCCCGGCATTATTGACTGCTGCTCTTGGCTCCATTCTTGCTTTACTCAGGTAAACGCGAGGAGCCCAATGAACACAGCGGTCTCAGTGCACACGACCTACGGGGACATCCCCATCTGCGGCATGGTGGAACGCTTCCCGGACGGCTCGGTGATGTCCTGCACGCCGGGCGGCGAGGTGGTCTTCGACACCAGCCTTGGCCCCCTGGCCGCGCAATGCACCACCGACGACCTGCGCCGCCGCACGGTGCAATCCCTTTCCTTCCATCCCACGGGCGCGCTGCGCGCCCTGCCCCTGGAACGCCCCATGCGCATCGCCACCCCGGCGGGGCCCATGGACGTGGAGCTGGTGACCTTCCACCCGGACGGCTCGCTGTGCCGGGCCTTTCCGCTCAACGGCAAGCTCTCCGGCTACTGGACGCAAGAGGACGAAGGCCGGCTGGCCCGCCCGGTGGAGCTGGCCACGCCCATGGGCCCGGTGAGCGCAAAGCTCATCGGCGCTTGCTTCGCGCCAGGCGGACAATTGCTCAGCCTGACCCTGTGGCCCGGCGAAACCCTGGATGTGCCGACTCCTGCGGGGGTCATCCGCGCGCGGGTGGGGGTAAGCTTCCGGGCGGACGGCAGCCTGCGCTCCCTGGAACCGGCCAAGCCCCAAACCGTGCCCACGCCCGCCGGGCCCATCCAGGCCTACGACCTGGACGCGGTGGGCATCAGCGGCGACCGGAACTCCCTGGGCTTTGCGCCGGATGGCAGCGTGGCCCGCGTGAGCACCAGCCTGACGCGGGTGCTGGCCAGAGGACCGCAGGAGCGCGAGCAGGACTTCACTCCGCAATGCCGCGAAAGCCTCTGCGGCGACACGGAACGCGAGCCCGTACCCATGCGCCTGGAATTCCAAGGCCCCCTGGCGCGCATACGCACCAGCGACGCCACGCCCTGGACGGAGCTTGACCTGACGCGCTGGAGCCTGCGCACGGAACCCTACCTGCGGCAGTTCGCCAACCCTTTCGGGCGCATGAACTGCTCGTGCTAGGCGGAAAAAGAATGGGGGCGGGAAGCTAGGAGCGGTTGGAAAGCAGCCAGGACGTGGCCTCGGCCTCATCAAAGAAAAGACGGTAGCAGCGGCCATTGTTCTGCATCAGGTGCTCAAAAAAACGCGCCCGCACCAGGTTCTGCGGCAGGTCTAGGGCTGCGGTGCGCCGCCCGCCCGGGGTGGCCGGGTAGGTGTGCACCATGAAGTCGAAAATATCCGGGATCTCTGCGCGGTTGGCCAGGGCCCGCGCATCCAGCAATATCCGGCCGCAAGCCGTCTCGTCCGCCAGTTGCGTCACGGTCCGGTAGTGTTCGCTGGCGCCCTTGGCGTTCAGGCTGCCGCCAAGATTGACGCGCAAATACCCGTTGCCTTTGCTCGCAACAAACTGCAGCCCATCGGCCATCTCATTCCTCCCATCGAAAAAATCCATAGTCTCTTTGTGTTCGAATCAGAAAAGAGGATACCCTCTACCCGCAGACGGCTGTGCCGTCAATAAGGTTTCACTCGTACGCCCTTAGGTATTCACTATAGATACCCGACAGATCATATCGTGTTTATCCCCGCCAAAATACGCAATTGCAGCCCATAAAGATCAAGCCCGCGCCCGACGATATGATAAAGGACAAACGTCGTGGACAGCCTGCGCCATGCATGCAGGCCAGCCCCGACATCATGACAACGCGAGGGCCCCCCATGACCGACGACATCAGCTCCCTCACCGCCGCCTACCAGCCCCTGGCCGCAACGCTCACCAACACAAGCGCGCGCCAGGCGCAAGGCGTGTCGCTCACCATGTCCTCCACCCTGGGCGACCAGGCGGACATTTCGACCGAGGCGCGCCAGGCCTGGCAGGCGAGCCAAAGCGGGCAGGCTTCCTCAAGCACGAAAAAGACCGCCAACACCTGGGAAGGCCTGTTCAACATCACCAGCGGCACAAAGCACCTCAAGAACGGCAACAAGCAGGTCACCACCATTCAGGGCGCGGAACTGCTGGTGCTGGAGTACGAGGGCGACAAGCTGGTGCGCAAGGAAACCGGGCTGTTGGGCAGCAACTCCATCATCAAGGACATCGAGTATTACGACGAATCGGGCGACGTTGCGCAGGCCATCCATTCCGAGCTGGTGGGCTTGGAGGATGGCGGCCTTTCCTCCAGCGCCACCCTGAAGCGCTCGGCCCAGTGGTATAACAACGGCACGCTGACGCGCGAGTACTCCGACAGCATGGAGCTGGAGGTTGGCTACCGGGGGCTGGAGGATCTTGAAATAAAGGACGAGGATGTACGGGACGCCGAGGCCCTGGCCAGCCGTGCCGGGAAGGTGACCCAGGAGAACGCGGCCACGCGTTTCGCCGCGTCCATCAAGGACTACGTGGACGGCAATTTGGCCCAAGTGGCCACGGTGACCCAGGACACCTCCCTGGAACTGCAGACCAACAGGACCGGCAAGAAAATCAGCGACAAAGAAGACTGGACTGTGCAGGCCCTGGGCGGAGAGTCCGGCTTTTCCGCCACGGTGACGAATTACGATGCCAAGGGCAAACTGCTGCGCGAGGCCTCTTTCGACGAAGAAATCGGCATTGACGGCGAAAAAACCCAGCGTCTTTCCACCACCTGGTACAACAACGGCGAACTGGTGAAGAAGAGCAGCGGCGTGTTCGAAGGCAGCGTCCAGGACGGCATGGACCTCAACGCGCAGCTTTTTCTCGACACTCTGGACTTGACCCCGAGCGAGTACGCCACCCATACGCCGGGCACCGCAGCAGAACTGCTGACCAAGAATTTCCAGGCCGCCTCCGACGCGCCGGAGTTCTACATCAGCGACGCGGAAGGCACCAACGGCCAGGGCGTGTTCGGCAGCGCCCGCAACCTGGAATCATACCAGAACGTCAACGATCCCTATTCCCTGACCTGGACCGAGGAACTGTACAAGGACGGCAAGCTGGCCGCCCGCCAACAGGATACCGAAGGCGCGCGGAAGAACGACGATGCGCGCAAGTATCATTTCGCCCTCGGCGCGGGGCTGACGGAAGACGAATCGCCGCGCCTGCTGCGCGAGAGCAGCCACACCGACGCGAGCTACGACGAGAACGGCCGTCTGGCCGTGAGCGCCAGCATAGAGCGCCACGAGGAAGTGGAAAAGGACGAGCGCGGCGTGTACCACCTGTGGACCAGCTCCACCGGCACCCAGGTGAGCAACGGCGAAACCCTGCGCGTTTCCAAGCGCGAGGAAAACCCCCTGGCCACAGTGGACCCGGAGGCCAAGCAGGCCTCCAAGGGCTTTGCCGCAGCAGCCGACCTGACCCTGGACGACGTGCGCGACATGCTGAACACCTTGGAGGAACCGGGCCAGGGCACGCAGGAGGCCATCGCCCTGGGCAAGGTGGAGCCGGACGAGAGCTAGCCGCGAAGGTATCAAAGGGTGTTCACCCGCTCCAAATCGGTCAGATTGTGTTTGCGAGAACCCAATCGGCCAAAGGAAAACCGAGTGAACATTCATGCCAATGCCAGATTGGCCTTCGTTCGTTGAGAGGAGCTGGTGCGGCGGGTGGCGGCGGGCGCGCGGAGGCAATACGCGCCGCGCACCCCGCACTTGGTCCTGCTCGCCCCTGGGCCTCCGGTCGCCGCGCAGCCGACATCTCGTTCCGGCCCGTTGCAGCCACGGCGCTTTCGCACGGGCCGACCCGCAGTGCGTACCTCGAACGTTTCCTCCCCCGGCAACTCGCCTTCCACCCCGGTTTGCTCCCCTCGACCACACCCTGCGCCGCGCGCCCGGCAGGCGCTTCAGCCCCAGGGCGATGCCTCACGGCAGCCGGAGCCCTTCGCCCTCAGGACGCCGGGTGCGGCGCTTCTGCCTGTGCCGCAGCACCAGGAAGCCCACAGCAAACAGAAGAGCCAGCGAGTTGCCCCGCTGGCTCCTTAAGACGCTTTCTGCCGGAATCACGTTGCGAGAGAGGACGAATCTCCTTCCAGCCGGGCCGGAAAGGCCCTGCGGCCCCTGTGCCTAGCAGCCGCAGGGAGGCTTGGAATCCAGCGGGCTCAGGGGCTCGGCCGCGCCCTGCTTGTAAGGCGAGATCTTGCGCAAAGTCTCGATGATGCCCGGCACGCTGCGAATCACGTAGTCCACTTCCTCCGGCGTGGTGAAGCGCGAAAGGGAGAAGCGGATGGAGCCGTGGGCGTAGGTGAAGGGCACGCCCATGGCGCGCAGAACGTGCGAGGGCTCCAGGCTGCCGCTGGTGCAGGCCGAGCCGGAACTGGCCGCTATGCCCAGTTGGTCGAGCAAGAGCAGAATGGCCTCGCCCTCCACGTACTTAAAGCTGATGTTGCTGGTGTTGGGCAGGCGGTCTTCCTTGTGGCCGTTCAGTCGGCTATCGGGCACAATGTCTAGCAGGGCGTTTTCCAGCCTGTCGCGCAGGGCGCGCACCGCTATGTTCTCGGCCTCAATGTGCGCCTGGGCCGAGCGGGCCGCTGCCCCCAGGGCGATGACGCCGGTGGTGTTCTCGGTTCCCGCGCGGCGGCCGCGTTCCTGGTGCCCGCCAATAAGAAAGGGCCGGAAAGGCAGCTTGCGCCGCACATACAGCGCGCCCACGCCCTTGGGGGCGTGCAGCTTGTGGCCGGAAAGCGAAAGCATGTCCACGTCCAGCTCCGCAAGGTTGATGGACACCTTGCCCACGGCCTGCACGGCGTCGGTGTGCATGATGATGCCCCGGCTCTTGGCGAGCCTGGCGATTTCCGCAATGGGAAACAGCACGCCGGTTTCGTTGTTGGCCCACATGATGCTGACGATGGCCGTGTCCGGCGTCAGGCTCTGCTCCACCTCGCGCATGTCCAGGCGACCCTCGGCGTCTACGCCCAGGTAGGTCACCCGGTAGCCCTGGCTGCGCTCCAGAAACTTGCACAACGAGAGTATCGCCGGGTGCTCCACGCGGGTGGTCACAATGTGGCGCTTGTCCGGGTTGGCGGCCAGGGCGGAGCGAATGGCCGTGTTGTCGGCCTCGGTGCCGCAGGAGGTGAAGATGATCTCATCGGCCCCGCAGCCCAAAAGCCCGGCCAAGCTCTCGCGCGCCTGGGCCATGTCCTTGCCCACCTGCCCGCCGAAGCTGTGCATGGACGAGGGGTTGCCGTACAGTTCGGAAAAAAACGGCAGCATGGCCGAAAGCACTTCCGGGGCCACGCGGGTGGTGGCGTTGTTGTCCAGGTAAACAACTGGAGTATTCATGGCCTATACCTCCCGCACCTGGATTTCCGGGTCCACCTTCTCGCGCAGGATGGTTTCCACCACGCCGTGCACGGTGGCCTGGCTGGAAGGGCAGTTGGTGCAGCGGCCGCGCAGGCTTACCGAAACCACCAGGCCCTCGATGTCCGCCAGCTCTATGTCGCCGCCATCAAGCTGCAGCCGGGGACGGATCTCCTTCTCCAGCACGTCCTCAATCAGACGCATGCGCTGGATGTTGGTGAGCCGCTTGGCGGGCTTGGGCGGCTCCACCGGGGCAGCCTCGCCGCGCGCCTGCTTGATGAGCTCGGCGATCTTTTCGTGGCACTTGGCGCAGCCGCCGCCCGCCTTGGTGTAGTAGGTCACGTCCTCCACGGTCTTCAGGTCGTTCTCGCGCACGGCCTCCAGAATCTGGTGGTCGGTAACGCCGAAACACTCGCAGACGATCTCGCCCTCGGAATGCTCCTGGCTGGCCACGGCCTCGCCGCGCCAGGTCTTTATCGCCGCCTCAAGAGCCTCCTGCCCCATGACGGAGCAGTGCATCTTCTCGTCGGGAAGACCGCCGAGAAAGGCGGCAATGTCCTGGTTGGTGACCTTCATCGCCTCCTCCAGCGTCATTCCCTTGATCATTTCGGTCAGCGCGGAAGAGGATGCGATCGCGCTGGCGCAGCCGAAGGTCTTGAATTTTGCATCCTGAATTCGTTTGCTTTCATCGAGTTTGAAGGAAAGCTTGAGGGCGTCGCCGCAGGCAATGGAACCGACTTCGGCGACCCCGTCCGGATTTTCAATCTCCCCGACATTGCGGGGATTGAGAAAATGTTCCCTAACCTTGTCCGTGTATTCCCACATAATGAACTCCTCATGGTTTCAACGATGGTCATTCTCCGCGGGGCGGCTCCGCCGCGCTCACCGCAACCGCCGATCCTGTTGCCCGGTCCGATGACAATCCATCAAACCGCCTTCATATGAAACGTAATGCGAATTGAGATAAAAGTCAATGATGGCTCCATTTACGATCTCGACTCAGAATTTGACGCGAAATTTTGCACCGGCGGTGCCGCTATGGATAATGGACCTTGAACATCCGCCGGATATCTTCTATAAGAGCAAGCTTATTTCATTCTATACCAAGGAGCGCACGATGCAATGGTAAGGGTATCGAAGGATGGCGGCTTTGTATTTGGGGGATGTTTGATCGTGGAGGACGCTGATGTGTGCGGCCCGGAGGCGGTAAACCGTCTGCTGTCGGAGGCAGGTCTCGATCCCTGGAAAGGAGGAAAGATCG
>DIVX01000035.1:2150-3525 GCA_002422505.1 Desulfovibrio sp. UBA6121 | reverse complement strand
CAGTCCGCTTCAGGCAGTCCGCTTCGAAAAATCCGGGCCAGCATTCTTGCACTTGGCGCTTCCGGCGCGGGCTGGTTTTTGCGCGGGCAACCGAGCGCCCACCGCCGCCGCAGCGCTGGCCCAGGCCAATGCCACCCAGCATGATGGCTCACCCGTGGCGTCTGGTCAACGCCGTCCAGTAGCCCTGGTCCTCTGCGCTTTTGTCCCACGCAAGCGCCCAGCCGCCAGCAATGAACACCGCGTCCTCGACATTGGGCGCAAGTTTCGGCTGGACCAGAAAGGCCAGCTCCGCATCATGGCTCAAACGGAGGTGCCACCCGACCTCCATGCCCACGCCTCAACACTTGTCGCGCAAATCAATGGTCGTCATGCGTTCACCTCATGCATAGAGTGCTCGGATCATAGCCGTAATCGCCAAGGGTTTTTATCGCCTCGCCCGGCCCGGTTTCAAGCGCCCGCAGCGTTCTCTTCCTCTGCGCCCGCCCGCGTTCCGGCCTGCCCGTGCGCGCCGATGCGCGGCAGTTCGTCCCAGCTGGTGGTGTAGCGCGGCGAGCGCCGGTGCTGGCGCATGTGCCAGGGCCGCTCCGGCGCGGAGCTTATGGCCAGGCGCAGCGCTCCCCTGCCGTGGCGGCGGTTCACGGCGTCCAGCACGTCCATAAGCGCGCGCCTGCGCTGGCGCTCCTCCGGCGGCAGGTCGAGCAGCGAGGCCTGGCGCGCCGTGGCGGGAGAAAGGCCCAGCAGCAACACCCCGGCCTTCTGGTAGGCGAAGCCGGGCCGGAAGGCCTGGTCCAGCCCCGCCAGGGCGGCGGCGATGATCTCTGGAGTAAAGTTCGTGGGGCCGGGCAGGGTCACGGTGGCCTGGCCCTGGTGCTGGGGCAGTTCCTCGCGGTGGCGGGGCGTAAGGGTAAACACCTGCACGGCCAGGGTTTCGAGGTCGGCGGCGCGCAATTTCTCCGCCGCGCGCACGGCGTAGGCGCACACGGCCTCGCGCAGGTGCTCCTTGTCCTCCACCAGTTGGCCGAAGGAGCGCGAACAAAGCACCGAGCGGCGCGGGGCCGGGGCGCTGGAAAGCGCCAAGCAGGAGATGCCGCCGAGTTCCAGCTGGGTTTGCAGGCCCACCACGGTCATCTCCTTGCGCACCCAGTCCTGCGGCAGGCGCGAGAAATCCAGCGCGGTGCGCACGCCGCGCGCCAGCAGCCGCCTGGCGTGGCGCGGGCCTATGCCCCACACGTCGCCCACGTCCGTGGCGGCCAGGGCGGTTTCAATGGCGGCAGAAGCAGCGCACGCAGAAGCGGCTGTGCCCAGATCGAACACGCCTTCCTGGGCGGGATCTTTTTTGGCGAAGCGGCTGGCCAGCTTGGCCAGGGTCTTGGTG
>DIVX01000035.1:0-2114 GCA_002422505.1 Desulfovibrio sp. UBA6121 | reverse complement strand
AGGCCTCGTCGATGGAGTAGACCTCCACAGCCGGGGCCATGTCCTCCAGGGTGTTCATGACGCGGGCGGAGAGATCGCCATAGAGGGCGTAGTTGGACGAGAACACGGCCACGCCCTGCTTGCGGAACACGTGCTCCCACTGGAAGGCGGGCGCGCCCATGGGGATGCCAAGGGCCTTGGCCTCGGTCGAGCGCGCAATGACGCAGCCGTCGTTGTTCGAAAGCACCACCACGGGCTTGCGCTTCAGCTCTGGCCGGAACAGGCGCTCGCAGGAGGCGTAGAAGTTGTTGCAATCCACCAGGGCGTAAAGCGGCACGCGGCTCTCCCCTTTCCGCTAAAGCTTGTGGATGACGTGGGTGGCGACGCCCCAGATCTCGAAGTCCTCGCGCGCGGTGACGTCGAAGCTGGGGTAGTCCGGGTTGGCCGGGGCCAGGAACAGGCGCTCGCCCTTGCGTTCCAGGCGCTTCACGGTCAGCTCCCCGCCGATTGCCGCCATGACCACCTTGCCCGCGCAGGGTTCCAGGGCCCGGTCCACCACCAGCAGGTCGCCGTCGTGAATGCCTGCGCCGAGCATGGAATCGCCCACGGCGCGCACAAAAAACGTGGCCGCCGGGTGCTTGATGAGCTGCTCGTTCAGGTCAAGCCGCTTGTCGATGAAGTCGTCCGCCGGGGAAGGAAAGCCCGCCTGCACCCCGGCCAGCAGCAGGGGCAGCTTCAGGCTGGGCGCGGCGTCGGGGCCCATGGCGTCCGGATCGACGACGCCCAGAAATTCAAAGCCGTTGGTGCGCAGCGCCATGGCAGGGGCCTACAGGAAAAGCAGCAGCGAAACGGCCATGACGGCCATGCCTGCCACCAGCCCGTAAATCGCCATGTGCGGCTCGCCGTATTCCCTGGCCGCAGGCAAAAGCTCGTCCAGGGAGATGAAGACCATGATGCCCGCCACCCCGGCGAACAGCACGCCGAACACCGTTGGCGAAAAGAAAGGCATGAGCAGCACGTAGCCCACCACCGCGCCCACGGGCTCCGCCAGGCCGGAGAGAAAGGAATAACGGAAGGCCTTGGTGCGCGAGCCGGTGGCGAAATACATCGGCACGGAGACGGCGATGCCCTCCGGGATGTTGTGAATGGCTATGGCCACGGCGATGGCCACGCCGAGCTTGGGATCGGTAAGGGCCGAGGCGAAGGTGGCCAGGCCTTCCGGAAAGTTGTGGATGCCGATTGCCAGGGCGGTGAACACGCCCGTGCGCCGAAGCTTGGCGAAGTCGTGGGCCTCGTTCTTGGGCAGGTGCTCCAGCTTCAGCTCCATCTCCTCCACGGAGTGCAGCTCGTGGGGGTTCTCGTAGCTGGGCACCAACTTGTCGATGAGGGCGATGAACAGGATACCGGCAAAGAACGCCGCCGCCGTAAGCCAGGCCCCGCCCACCAGGCCCCAGTCGCCCTGCAGGGCGTCACGCGCCTTAACCATTATCTCCACAAAAGACACGTAGAGCATGACCCCGGCGGAAAAGCCCAGGGCGATGGACAGAAAGCGCGTGTTGGTTTGCCGGGTGAAAAAAGCCAGGGCGCTGCCCAGGCCCGTGGCCAGCCCGGCGAAAAGCGTGAGCCCGAAGGCGAAGAGTACGGTCTGGCTGTCCATGTTCATGCAGGAACCCTAGCGCAGTCCGCTTCGGTGCGCCAGGGGGATGTGGGAGGCAAAAAAGCCCCCGGCGGCCACTGCAGGCGCACCGGGGGGATGTATGAACAGAACTGTGGAGAACTTTGTTCGTTCGCTGTTCGTTCGCTGTTCGTAACTCCGGCCCGTACTGGCCCCAGCCCTACTCGCCCAAATACGCGGCGCGGATGGCCGGATTGGCGAGCAGCGCGGCTGCGTCGTCCTCCATGACCACATTGCCGGTTTCCAGCACGTAGCCACGGCTGGAGCTCTTGAGCGCCAGGTTGGCGTTCTGCTCCACCAGCACCACGGTCACGCCGTCCACTTCGTTTATCTCGCGGATGATGCGGAAGATTTGCTGCACGATGAGCGGCGCAAGGCCCAGGGAGGGTTCGTCGAGCAAAAGCAGCTTGGGCCGCCCCATAAGCGCGCGCCCCATGGCCAGCATCTGCTGTTCCCCGCC
>DIVX01000006.1 GCA_002422505.1 Desulfovibrio sp. UBA6121 | reverse complement strand
GGCGAACATTTCCTTGCCGGTGCCGCTGGGGCCGGAGATGAGCACCGTGGCCTTGCTGCGCGCCACCTGCCGGGCCAGGGCCAGCACGCGCTGCACGGCGGGGTGGCGGCCAATGATCTGGAAGCGCCCGGCGGGCTGGTCCTGCGGGGCGCTGGCGGTCTTGGAAACCGCGCTGGCGGCGGCGTTGGAGACGAGGCGTCCGGCCGATGCGGCGTTGGAGGCCAGGCGCACCGTGCCCACCGCGCCGGAGGAATTGGAGGCCAGCCGCGCCGAAAGGTGGCGCTCCGGCTCGACGCTGGGGGCGGCTGCTTCGGGCGGGGGCAGCACCAGGTGGACTTTTTCCCAGGCCAGGGGCTCAAGCCAGTAGTCGCGCGCGCCCAGCTCCAGGTATTTTTGGGCTTCCTCCGCGCTGCCGGAGCGGGAGAAGATGATCACCGGAGGCACGGGCTCGCCCGCCTCGCCCAGTTCGGCCAGGCGCGAAAGCAGCGCCAGGGCGTCGTAGCCGGGCAGGCTGGGGCGCGAAAAGATGAACGCGGGCTGCGAGCGTTTGAGGAAGGTCAGCGCGGAGTTCAGGCCGTCGGCCACGCCAGCCTGCACCCCGGCATCGCGCAGGGCGGAGAAGATGCCGCTGACTGATTGCGGCTCGGCGATGAAGAGAATCGTCCGCTCTGACATACCATGGGCTTGTAGCCCCATCCGCCAAGATTATCAATAGAGAGAGGGCAAAGGCCGGGAAATGGGGAATGGGCGGGGGCGGGTGGCGCGCTGCGCCAAGGGGGGAGCCGCCGCCGCTGGCGGAGGTGCGGCGGCTCCCCTTGGGATCAGGCCGGGCTTTTGGGGGCGCGGCTGCGCCGCCAGAGCAAGAGTCCCAGGCTGATGTTCAGCAGGATGCTCAAACCCAGCGCTGCGGAACGCAGGGGCGAGGCGGCCGGGCCCTGTGCGCCGGGCTGGGCGTTGCGCAGCAGCGAGGCGTCCACGCTGGTTTCGGCCACGGCCTTGTGGCCCTGGTCGTCCTGGGCCTCCACGCGCCAGGCGCCGGGACGATCCGGCACAAAGGCCAGCACTCCGGCCTTGTCCGTGCGGGCGTCCTGGTACTCCATGGCAGTGTCGCCGGGACCGTACACCTTGGCCGAGACCCAGGACATGGGCTCGCCGGTGGAGTAGTGGAAGAGCACGGCCAAGGGCGTGGTTTGGCCTTCCAGCCAGCGCGAGCCCGTGCCGTGGGCCTGGGCGATTGCTGGCAGCGCCAGGGCGCAGGCCAGAACCAGAGCAAGGACCAAGCCCGGCGCCAGGGCCGGGAGCAAGGCCGGAGCCCCCGCAGGGCGGGGCAAACGAGCTGCGGTCATGGTTTGTGGCCTTACTTTACGCCAAACAGCAGGGAAGAGCGCATGACGTGTTCCGTGACGCCGTTTTTGCCCGGCACCTTGTGCTGCACGCGCACCAGCCACAGGCCCTTGGACGAGAACTTCACGCGGGCCACGCCCTTGTCATCGGCCTCGGTGTACCAGGCGAAGGAATTGGGCGTCTTGGTGCAGCCGTCGTAGGTGGCCAGCACTTCCGTGGAAAGCGGCTTGCCCTCGAACAGAATCTGGAACGAGGCCTCCTGCCCGGCCTTGAACCCGGCGGGATCGGAAATGGGCACAATCTCCAGCGCATGGCCCACGGGCTTCTTCCAGGCGTCGTTGGGCTTGCCCACCAGCACCAGGGCTTTGCAGAACTTTTCGTACATGTTGGAAACGCTCGCGCCGGGGAAGTCGGCCTTGGTGCCTTTCTTCATGCCGCCGGGGGTCTTGGTCCAAACTTCCGGCAGGCGGTGGCCCAGCAGCATGCCCCAGCCCGGCTGCCCAAAGGCGGCCTTGCCCTCGTACGTCAGGGTCTTCTTGTCCGCGCTTACGGCCACCTCGCGAACGCCTGCGGCGTCCATGGCGCTGATCTTAACGTTGGCCGCGTCTTCCAGCTCCTCGCTGACGATGAACACATGGGCCGAGGCCACGCTGACGCGCAGGTTTTCGCCCACGGCGGCGCTGGTTTTGCCCGGCTTGATGAGGAATTCGTGGGCCAGGGCGCTGCCGCAGGACAAGGCAGCTAAAAGCAGCGAAACAACAAAAATTTTCAGTGCGCGCATGGAGGTGCTCCAGGGTTGAGGGGGGAAGGGAAGACCGGATACTATTCCGTACTTCGTGGCACAGTCAACCAACATTTTAATAATCTATCGGCACTTTGTCGCACCGTGCCTGGCCTTGCCGCCGCTGGCCCCATCTGGTAGGGCGTACCCAGGAGAATTACGCGTGCCAGCAAGCATCCCGGTCCTTTGCTACCACAACGTCAGCGACGTGGACGGCCATTCGCCCCGGCGCTTTGAGGAACACCTCGCGGCTATCGCCGAGGCGGGCTTTCGCACCATTTCCGCCCGCCAGCTGGTGGAGGGCCTTGCCGGGGCGGGCCCCCTGCCCCCAAAGGCCTGCGTGCTCACCTTCGACGACTGCCACCTGAGCAACTGGACCATGGCCGCGCCGCTTTTGAAGCAATACGGCATGACCGGCGTGTTTTTCTGCGTCACCGATTTTATCGGCCAGGGCGCAAAGCGCCCCCAACTGGCCCCTGGGGCGGGCGGGCCGGAGCTGTTGAGCGCCCCGGAGTCCTTTCGCCGCGTGCTGGACGCCGACGACCGCAGCCAGTTCATGAACGAGGCCGAGCTGCGCGCCCTGGTGACGGACTTCGGCTTCGAGGTGCACGGCCACAGCGCCCGGCACCAGGGGACCTTCCGCAGCCTGATAAAAACGGCCAGCCTGGGCGATGCCCACGCCCACTGGAGCGCCACGGGCATTTATCCGGCGGCGCTGCGCCACGGGCCGGGTGCGGCCAGGCTGCCGCTGTTCGAGGTGGGCAGCGGGTACGTGTACAACGGCTACTGGCCCACGCCCAGCAGCCGCGAGGCCGGGTCCGGGCTGTTCTACCGCCGCCGTAGCGACGCCGAGCGCCGCGCCTTCTGCCTGGAGGATTTTGCCCGCTGCCATGCGCGCATGCGTGAGATAAACGGCTGCGGCGACGCGCAATATTTTTGCTGGCCTTGGGGCCAGTACGACGCCCTCTCCGAGGCCTGCGCCCGCGAGGCCGGGTTCAGCGCCGCCTTCACCCTGGAGCGCAGCGCCAACGTGGCGGGCGCAAATCCCATGCGCATCCATCGCATCGGCGTGGGCAAGACCAAGAACGGGGCCTGGGTGCGCAGCCGTCTGCGCATGTACTCCGGCAGCCTCTCGGCGCGCTTCTTCTTCAAGTTTCTGCGCAAGCGGGCCGAGGTCGAAAGCATTCTGTACATGACCGACTCGGCAAAGCTTTCCGGCGGCAGCAGGCAGATGGTGAACAACATTCTGGGCATGCGCGAAAGCGGTTTGCGCGTCACCGCGGTGGTTCCGCCCGGCTCGGAGATACGTTCGGCGCTGCTTCCGCTCACCCAGGGCGAAAACCCCGTGGAGCTGGTGGAATACGGCGGCTTCCGCCAGTATGTGCGCGCGGCCTCTTTTGTTGCCGGGCTGGCCAGGCGCGTGGAGGCCGACGTGGTGCACACCTTCCACGCGCGGGCCTACAAAAGCGCGGCCCTGGCCAAACTGCCCCTGCTGGGCGGGGCGCGTTTCAGCCTGTTCATCAACCGGGGCGTCATCTTTCAGCCAAATTCCATCTTCGCCCTGTATGCCTTGCTGGCGCGCGGCATCACCGTGAATTCCCAGGTCTGCGCCCAGGTGCTGCGCCGCTACCTGGTGCCGCAAAAACTCCTGCGGCTGGTGTATAATTCCTTTTTGCCAGAGCCGGACATGAACGGCGGCGAGCTGCCGCCGGAGCGCCAGGCGTGCAAGAAGCGTGGCTGCCGCGTGCTCTACGTGGGCAATGTCGGTCCGGCCAAGGGCTTTGACGTGTTCCTGCGCACGGCGGCGGAGCTGACGGCGCGCGGCGTGCGCGACCTGGAGTTTGTGGGCGTTGGCGTGGGGGTGGAGGAATTGCCCGCCTTCCAGGCCCTGCTGACCCCGCAGCTCAAGACCCGGCTGGCCCTGCGCGGGCACCTGCCGCACCGGGCCGTGCTGGACCAGCTGGCCCAGGCCGACGTGCTGGTGCTGCCCTCGCGTCAGGAGAGCCTGCCCAACGTGCTGCTGGAGGCCTTCGCCTGCAGCCTGCCTGTGGTGTGCACCAGCGTGGGCGGCATGCCGGAAATGGTGCGCGACGGCGTGAACGGCTTTCTGCGCCCGTCGGAGGACGCCCCCGGCCTGGCCGAGGCCGTGGCCCGGCTGGCCGAGGACCCGCTGCTGCGCCTGCGCATGGGGCGCATCAACCGGCGGCTGGTGGCGCGCCACCTGGGCAACGCGGCCAAAACCCTCACCCTGCTGCGGGTCTACTTCGGCGAGGCCCTGTTTGAGCCCCTGCCCATTGAGGCCCTGGCGCGGCAGGTGGCTGCGGAAGAAACCCTGCTGGAGCCTGCGCTCGAGGAGGCCGCGCCATGCCGCAGCACCTGACCGGCGCATTGGAGCGCTCCTGGCTGGCCCTGCCCGAAAGCCTGCGCCAGCGTTTGGCGGTGGCCTCCACCGGCTGGCGGAGCATGGCCCTGACCGGGGGCGAGTGCCTGCGCTTGGCTCGCGGGGCCGAGACCGCCCAGGAACGCGCGCGGCTGCTGGCCCTCGCGGCGGACATCCTGCTCTGGGCCTTTGGCGAGAACCCGCTCTCCGGCCCCTTCGCGGCGGAGATTCTTTCCGCCGCCGACCTGCCCCTGCCCGAGGCCGCCCGTTCCAGTCTGGCCGCTGTGGCCGGGGGCTGGCGCGCGCCCCAGGGCAATGCGGGCGGTTTGGCCTATTTTGAGCGTCTGGCGCAAAAGCGAGACACGCACAAGCTGGCGGATTTCCTGGCCCTGCAAGTGCAGAAGGACCCTGCCGGGCTGTTCTGGCGCGACAAGGCCCTGGGCCTGGCCCTGTACCTGGGGGAAGACGAGTTGGCGCACAGCCTGGAGGCCGCGGCCCTGGAGGGGCTGGAGACCCTGCCCGGCCTTGCGCCTGCGGCCCGCGTGCTGCGCGCCCAGGCGGCCTTTTTGCGGGGCGATGCGGACACCTGCCTGGCCGGGCTGACCGCCGAACTGCCCCTGCTGCAGGACGTTTTCGGCCCGGCCTTTGCCGCCGCGCGCGCCGGGTTGACCCTGCTGCGCCAGGGCGAGGACGCCGCCGCCCTGCCGCTGCTGCGCAACTGTCTGGAGGCCGCGCCCTGGCAGGCCGGGCTGGCCCGCGTCGCGGCCGATGCGGCAAGCGGCCTGCGGCACCGGCGCACCCCGCCGCCCGGCCCGGTGCTCATCATGCTCTATACTTGGAACAAGGCGGGCGACTTGGACGCCACCCTGGAAAGCCTGTTCGCGTCTGATCTTGCCACAAAGGGCGGGGGCCGCGCGCAGGTGCTGGTGCTGAACAACGGCAGCGCCGACGAGACCGCTCAGGTGCTTGCCGCCTGGGCCGGACGGGTGGGCGGGGCCTTGCAACGCCTCGACCTGCCGGTGAACATCGGCGCGCCAGCGGCCAGGAACTGGCTGGCGGCCACGCCCCAGGCCAGGGCCGCAGAAAGCCTCGTGTTTCTGGACGACGACGTGAGCCTGCCGCCGGACTGGCTGCAACGCCTGGGCGCGGCGCTGGAGGCCCACCCCGACGCCGGGGTGGTGGGCTGCAAGGTGGCGGATCATCAGGCCCCGCACCTGCTGCAAAACGTGGCCGGACACCTGGCCCTGCTGCCGCCTGCTTCCCGTCCAGACGCCAGCCCAGACATTGGGTCAGACGCCAGCCCGGACGCCGCGTCGCCCTTGGACCTCCAGAGCCTGACGCCCAACCCCTTCCGCCTGGACGACGCCCACCTGCAGGGCCCGGACTGGGGACTTTTCGACTTCGTATCGCGCTGCGATTCCGTCACCGGCTGCTGCCACCTGTTCCGCCGCCAGGCGCTGGAGGCCCCCTTCGCCCAGGGCGGCGGCTTCTCTCTGGCCCTTGGCCCCTCGCAGTACGATGACTTGGAGCGCGACCTGCGCATGCTGGCCGGGGGCCGCGTGGCCGTGTGCCAGGGCCATTTGCGCGTGCGCCACCGCAAGCGCAGCGGCCTGGCTTCCCAGGAGGGCGGGGAGGGCGCCAACGCCCAGGGCAACCGCTACAAGATGCAGACCCTGCACGCCCGCGAGGAGATCGCGGGCTTCATCGCAGCCCAGGCCCAGCGGCTTGGCGAGGCCGCGGCCCAGGCCTTTGCGCTGCTGGACCGGACCGGAGACCCTTCATGACCCAGACGGACAAGGACCCCAGCCAGCGCTTTCTGGACGCGCACGAGGAACTGGCCCCGGACCAGGGCTTCCGTTTCGCCTGCCACCCGGGGGTAAGTTGCTTCGGGGCCTGCTGCTCCGCGTTGGATTTGATGCTGATGCCCTACGACGCCCTGCGCCTGCGCCGCAGCACCGGGCAGCCCTCGCGCGAGTTTGTGCACGACTATGCGGATCTGACCGCCATGCCCGGCCTGGGCCTGCCGCTGCTGCAAATGCACATGCAGGACACCGAGGCCAAGCGCTGCCCCTTTTCGCACCAGGGCGCGTGCTCCGTGTACGAGAACCGTCCCTCGGCCTGCCGCACCTATCCCTTGGGCCGGGCCACGCGCCCCGGCGCACAGGGCGTGCAGGAACAGGTTTTTATCGTGCGCGAGCCCCACTGCAAGGGCTTTGACGAGGCCAGCCAGTGGAACACCGCCACCTGGATGGCCGACCAGGGCCTGACCGCGTACAACGCCTCCAACGACCGCTTCATGACCTTGGCTTCGGCCCTGCGCGAAATGGAGGACGCCACCGGACGCCACCTGAGCAGCCAGCAGACCGGCATGAGCGGCCTGGCCCTGTATCAGCCCGATGACTTCCAGCGCTTCCTTGTGGGCTCGCACCTTCTGGACCGTTTGGAAATGACCGAGGGCCGCAGGAAGGACGTGCTGCACGACGAGGAGGCCTGCCTGGAGTTCGGCTTCGACTGGCTGGAGCTTTCGCTCATGGGCCAGGACGAGCACCTGCAGCCCAAAAGGTAGGGGGATACGATGGAGTCATGGGTTGGATACGCACATTTCGTTGTGACGACAGCCTTGGCGTGCATTGTTGCCTTTTACGGCAGGAAATATGGGAAGACCTTTGAGGCTGCAAAACAGGCGGAAATAGAAGCTAAAAACGCCTGGATCGCAAAGCTTGAAGGAGAATTAAGGCTGCTGCGTGAGATGAATTCAGAGAATATGCGAAAGCACACAATCGCAATGAAAGAGCAGCTTGATGACCATATCCGTTTGTTAAGCGAAGAGCTTGAGCAAGAGAAGCAAACGCTGCGCACTGAGGTTGAGAAGAGAGAATTGCAGCAGACCGAGATGGACAATTTAAATCAAGAAATTGAGGCGAAAGAGTCAGAGATTGAAGGCCTTAAGACGCTTGCTGCGCCAATGATTACTCTCGGCACAATTTTTCAAGGCTATGCCGCTTTGTTGGGCGCGTTTGGAGCAAACATAACAAAACCGGAGCCCCCATCCCTTCTTGGTGGTGACGCACCATTGAGCGCCTCCTCTGAGCCTCAGGATAGACCGGACCCAAACGAGGGCACATCATGAAGCCTTTAAAACACCCCAAAATACTGACCCTGCCGGAGTTCCTGGCTAAGAAGGCCGCGTTCCCGCCGGGCTTCCGGCTGGTGTTCACCAACGGGTGCTACGATATTTTGCACCCCGGCCACGTGGACCTGCTGGCTCGCGCCCGCGCCGAGGGCGACGCCCTGCTCCTGGGCCTCAACTCCGACGCCTCGGTGCGGCGCATCAAGGGCGAGCTGCCCGGCCCCAAGCGCCCGGTGAACTCCGAGGCCGAGCGCGCCTTTGTGCTGGCCGGGCTGGCCAGCGTGGATTTTGTGGTGCTCTTCGACGAGGACACGCCGCTTGCGCTCATCCGGGCCGTGCAGCCGCAGGTGCTGGTAAAGGGCGGCGACTGGGACATTTCGCGCATCGTCGGGCGCGAGGTGGTGGAACAGGCGGGGGGGCGGGTGCTCAGCCTGCCGCTTCTGCCCGGCTATTCCACCACAAGGCTCATCGAGCGCCTGACCGGCCAGGGCGGGTGAGGCCGCCGGGCCGCATACGCGTTCTTGACAGCGCCTGCGCCTTGCGCTATGTGGTTCTGCTCGGACGGATTCGGGCCAATAGCTCAGTTGGTAGAGCCCCCGGCTCATAACCGGATGGTCCCAGGTTCGACCCCTGGTTGGCCCACCAGTTTTCCCTGGCCGCCAGCCGGAGAGCGATCCGGCAGGACGACGACAACCGGCCCAAGCCCGAGGATAAGGACGCACATTGATCAGACGCGCCGAAGCGAAGGACGCAAAACTTACCGCCCGGACTTGTGCAGGCGAACGCAGATGCTCCCAGGGGGAAACCCTACGGGAGCATCTGCGCGTTTTGGGGGAATGTAAATGAAGGCGGAAACAACGCTTTCCCGCATCCGCGCCCTGGCGCCGGAGCACTACGCGGCCGAGTGGGACAATTCGCGCGTGCAGATTCGCGGCGCGCGCGACGAGATACAGAAGCTGGCCGTGGCGCTTGATCCTGCCCCGGCGCTGATGCAGGACTGCCTCGCCTGGGGGGCGGACCTAGTGCTGACCCACCACCCGCTGTACTTCAAGCCCCAGGCCCCGACCACCCCCGGCCAGCACCTCGACGTGCTGCGCCAGTTCTTATGCGCGGGGGCGTGGCTGTACGCCGCGCACACCACCCTGGACTGCCGCCCCGAGGGCCCGGCCTTTTGGCTGGGGCGCGAGCTTGGCCTCAAGGACTGCGCCATTCTGGAGCCGTGCCAGCGCTTCCCCGCGCGGGAGGTGTTCTTCCAGGCCCCTTCGCGCTTCACCGAGCGCGAGGCCCGGCCCCTGCTGGAGGCTCCCGGGGTGCACGCCCTGTCGCAAAGCGCGGCGGGCGAGGTGCGCGTGGTGGCCGACGAACACGCCTGGCCCGATGTTTATGAAGAGCTCAAGGGCATTTTCGCCAACAAGCCCATCGAATGCTATGTGCGCCGTTTGGAAACCCCGGCGGCCACGGTGGGCTTTGGCCAAGTGGGCGAGCTGCCCAAGGCCGTAAGCTTCGAGGCCTTCGCCAAGCAATTGGAGCGCGCGCTGTTCAGCGTGCAGCAGCCGTGCGCCCTGGCGGCCTCCAGCCAGCCCAACTCGCTTGGCTCGCTTGGCTCGTCTGGCCTCAAGGGCCTTTCCTGGTCGGAATGCGGGCCAACGCCGGAGCTTGTGCGCCGCGTGGCCTACACCACCGGCTCGGGCGCGTCCCTTATTCCGGCGGCCTTCGCCGCAGGCGCGGATGTGTTCATTTGCGGCGACGTGAAGCACCACGCGGCCATGGAGACCCCTGGCCTGGTGCTTGATGTCGGGCACTTCATCCTGGAGGAGGAGATGATGCGTCTCTTCGCCAAGGAATTGCAGGCAAGCCTGGGTCGCGAGGCCGAGGTGCGCTTTTTTGCGGGGAAAAGCCCCTTCCGCTACCGGGCGTTGGCCTAGGGCCCGCACACCGGCGGCACACGGGGTTCAGCAATATCTTTCCGGCGCGGGCAGGGGCCTGGGTCGAATAAAGCGAGGTGCCGATGTATCAGAAGCAGATCGAGCAGTTGGTTGTTTTGCAGGCCGTGGATGACGAGATCAAGATTCTGATGGCCGAGGTGCGCGAGGCGCCCCTTGAGCTTACCGGCCTGGAAGGCAAGGTGGCCCAGCTGCGCGAGCGCCAGGCCCAGGTTCAGGAGCGGCTCGACATCCTCAAGGTTCAGCAGAAGCGCCTTGAGGGCGAGATTGAGGACGACGGCCACAAGATCAAGAAGAGCAAGAACAAG
>DIVX01000126.1 GCA_002422505.1 Desulfovibrio sp. UBA6121 | reverse complement strand
ACCCGGCGTGCTCTGCTGCGCCACCTGGCGTACTTTGCTGCGGCCCGGCCTGGCCTACGCCACTGCCGTGAGCATGGGCGCTACCGAGCCGAAGCCCCTGGCGCAGGCCAGATAGGCCCCGATGGCCTGGCTCATGCGCGCGGCAGAGGGGCGCGTGGCCGCCTCCACACCAGCCTGGGCGCTTTCCGTTGCCGAAACATACGTCCCGGCAGCATCCACCCCAGCGCCAGCCGTGACTGTTCCCGCCGCCGCAGCGCCTGCCCCAGAAGCGCCACCCGCTACGCTGGGCGTGCCCGCAAGGGACGCGGCCATGAAGTCCGCAGTGCTTGCTGGGGCTGCCGCTGCAATGGTTGATGCTGAGAAATCCGCCGCCGCCCCGGAGCCCAGGCCCACGGCTGGGCTGGACGCCTGCGCTGTCTCCTGGCTGGACGCCTGAGCTATCTCCTGGCTGGACGCCCGGCCCACGCTGCCGGTGCGGTCATAGGTCTGGCTGCCGCGCAGGCGCTCTTCCACCTCTCTGCGCCAGGCCTGGGCAAGCTCCAGGTTGAAGCTGCGGCTGGTGGCCTCGGCCTGCCGGGCCTGGGCATCTGCGATGGTCGCATCCTGCGCGGCGGCGGCCAGCGCCGAGGTCTGGGCCACGGGGCCCTTCAGCGCCGCGTCTGCAGATTCTCCGGCGCTCTCTTCCTGGCTGGAGGCCTGGCTGGCGGCGGCCCCGGTGGCGGCGGCGGCCACGGCCTCGGTCCACAGCACGCGGTCGGTGGAATAGGTTATGCCCAGCGGGCCAAGCTTCAGCGACACCCGGCGCGACTGCACCTGCGGGCGTGCGGCCTCCGCGCTGGCCCGTGCGGCCTGCGATGCGGTGGTGGTGCTGCTGAGGGAAGCTGTCATGGCCGTCTCCGGGAGAGTCCCGGCCGTCCGGTCGGCCAAAAAAAGACCGGAAGCCGCAAGTGCCGCCCCTCGGTCCAGCGGCACGCCGGGAAATGCATGCATTTCCGGGGCGTTCGCCACCCTCACTCCAGTGGAGGACCAGGGCAGAAGCGTCTTCCGTCCGTGGAAGCCGGGCGCGGGCCGCACTGCTCAGGCAGGTGTGGCGGCGCGCCATGTATAGCCTGTAACCATTGCGCGTCTTGTTTGCAAGCCCCTGCCCGCACCTTTGTGCAACAGGGTGCAGTCCCAGGCCCGGGCCGAAGCCCGCTAGCCCCGAAGCCCCGCGCCCCGGGCGCTGCAACCGCTCACCCTGCACACCAGCTGCGCCACCAGCGGCCCGGCAAGCACCACGGCGAACAGCCGCAGCGTTTGCAAGGCCAGCACAAAGGGCACATCGCATCCGCTGCCCACGGCGATGATCGCCACCGAATCCAGCCCGCCGGGGCTGGTGGCCAGGTAGGCGCTCAGGGCGTCTACCCCGGCCCAGGCGTGCAGCGCCCAGGCGGCAAGCCCGCAAAGCGCCACCAGCGCAAAAATGGACAACAGCAACTGCGGCACCACGCGCAAGGCGTAGCGCACGGTCTGCGGCGTAAAGCGCAGGCCGATGTACCAGCCAAGGCTGGCGTACGCGCCCCACAAAAGCCAGGCCGGCAGGGTGATCTGCAACAATCCCAGTGAATGAAGCACAGCGCCCGCCAGCATTGGCAGCAGCAGGGCCCCGGCGGGAATGCGCCGCAGGCGGCCAGCGAAAACGCCCGCAGCCACCAGGACCAAAGTCTGGGCCAGGGGCCCAAGGGGCGCATCGAAGCCCGGCGACCAGCTGGGCGTGGGCAGCTCGGCCGCGTGGCCCAGCAGCAGGCGCGAAACGCCGGAGGCCGTAAGCACCACCACAAATACCCGCAAATACTGCATGAAGGCCACCATGCGGATGTCCGCCCCGAAGGACTCGGCCATGGCCGTCATGGCGGCGGCTCCGCCCGGAGAGGTGCCCCAGGCCGCAGTGTTGCCCGGCAGGGTGCCGAAGCGCAAAAGCGCCAGCCCCACCAGCGCGCCAAAAACGATGACCAGAACCACAGCCAGCAGCATCACCGGCCAGTTGCGGATGAGCGCGGCCAGAATGGACGGGGTGAGGCTGAGCGCCACCAGGCAGCCCACCACGGACTGCGCCCCGGTAAAGGACCAGCGGGGCACATCCAGCAGCACTCCGCACAGGGCGAAGCACACGCCAGCCAGCATGGGGCCGAGCAGCATGGCCGCCGGAACCGCAGCCCATTGCAGGCCCCCGGCCAGCAGGGCCGATACGCTTATCAGGGCGGCCCACAGGCCTGCCTTGCGGATGCGCGACATGGTTGCTCCCGGCGGCTTGGGGGCCGCCGTTTTTTTTCGCCCGGCAGTCTGCATCCGGGCGGGCACACCTTATGTTCGCCCGCAGCGGATGTACAGCCCGCGCCGCGTCCGCCCGGCCCCCCCCCGGTGCGCAAAAGCCTGCACGTGTTGCAATCGCCCTGCGGGCAGGCTACAGAGGCCGCATCCTTATCATTACCGGAAGGTGCCCCAATGAGCTATCGCATCCTGGAGAAGAAAGTTCTCATCCCCGGGCAGACCACCCTGCTCGTCATCGAAGCGCCCCACGTGGCCGCCAAGGCCAAGCCAGGCAACTTCGTCATCCTGCGCACCAGCGAAAAAGGCGAGCGCATCCCGCTCACCATAGCCGACTGCGACGCGAAAGCGGGAACCGTCACCATCGTGTTCCTGGTGGTGGGCAAGAGCACAGCTGAGCTGAACACCTTTGAGGAAGGCATGAGCCTGCCCGACTTCTGCGGGCCGCTGGGCAAGGCCACGCACATCGAGAAGCAGGGCACGGTCATCTGCGTGGGCGGCGGCACCGGCGTGGCCGCCATGCACCACATCGCCAAGGGGCACGCAGCCGCAGGCAACCGCGTGGTGGCCGTCATCGGCGCGCGCAACAAGGATCTGCTGCTGTTCTGCTCCGAGCTGGGCAACTTCTGCCCCGAAGTGCTCGTCGCCACCGACGACGGCTCCCAGGGCCACAAGGGCTTTGTGACCGAGGTGCTGCGCCAACGCCTGGAAGAGGACAAGGACGTGAGCGAAGTCGTCGCCATCGGCCCCGTGCCCATGATGGAGGCCGTGGCCAAGGTCACCAAGCCCTTTGGCGTCAAGACCACCGTCAGCCTCAACGCCATCATGGTTGACGGCATAGGCATGTGCGGCGCGTGCCGCTGCACCGTGGGCGGNNCCAAATTCGCCTGCGTGGACGGGCCCGAGTTCGACGGCCACGCGGTGGACTTTGGCGAACTGCGCCTGCGCCTGGGTCAGTTCCGCCCGCAGGAGCAGGAATCCATGCAGTTGTTTCAGCACAAGTGCCAGTGCGGGGAGGGCAAATAGCATGAGCGAGAAGACCACCAAAACCGCGAAGCGGCCCAGGACCGACATGCCCACCCAGCCGCCCTTTGTGCGCATCCAGAACTATCTGGAGGTCGCGCTCGGCTACTCCGAGGCCGAGGCCATGGCCGAGGCCGCGCGCTGTCTGCAGTGCAAAAAGCCTCTGTGCCGCCAGGGCTGCCCCGTGGAGATCGACAT
>DIVX01000065.1:25279-25508 GCA_002422505.1 Desulfovibrio sp. UBA6121 | reverse complement strand
CGGGCTGGCCGCGGGCAAGGGTGTGGCCGTGTGCCACACTCTCGCCGAGGCGGACGAGTTTCTGCGCAAGGTGATGGTCGAGCGTGCGTTCGGAGCCGCCGGCGACACCGTCGTCATCGAAGCGGGGCTGACCGGCCAGGAGATCTCCGTGCTGGCGTTCTGCGACGGAGACAGCGCCGTGCCGATGATCGTCGCGCAGGACCACAAGGCCGCCCTCGACGGCGACCGC
>DIVX01000065.1:8961-25239 GCA_002422505.1 Desulfovibrio sp. UBA6121 | reverse complement strand
TCTACGCCGGGCTGATGCTCACGGCAGACGGCCCGCGGCTGTTAGAGTTCAACGTCCGCTTCGGGGATCCGGAGACGCAGGTGATTCTGCCATTGCTGGGGACCGATCTGTACGATATTCTGTACGCCTGTGCGACCGGGGATTTGCGGTCCACGGCCGTACGCTGGGAGGCGGGAGCATGTGTGTGCGTCGTCTGCACCGCGCCTGGTTACCCCGACGCCTGCGCGGTCGGCGCGCCGATCGGCGGGCTGGAGGNNCGCGTGGTGACCGCCGGGGGCCGCGTGCTCGGCGTCACGTGCCGGGCGGACGACCTGCCGGCGGCGGTCGCGGCGGCGTATGCGGCGGTGGACCGCGTGCACTTCGACGGCATGCACTATCGCAGGGACATTGGTGCCAAGGCATTGCGCCTGTGAGGCGCCAGGCAAGGAGATAATGCCATGGGTATTTCCTATAAGGACGCAGGCGTAGACATCGAGCGGGCGAGCCTGACCAAGAGCCGTATGACCGAGGCCGTGCAATCGACGTACGGCCCCGAGGTGCTGGGCGGGCACGGCCGCTTCGGTGGGATGTTCGACATTCAGTGGCTGCAGTTCAAGCAGAACCCGGTGCTGGTCGCGTCCACCGACGGCGTGGGGACGAAGACGATGATCGCCGCTGCGGTGGGGAGGTTCGACACGCTGGGGCACGATCTGGTCAATCATTGCGTCGACGACATCCTCGTGCAGGGTGCGCGTCCGCTGTTCTTTCTGGATTACGTCGCGTCGAGCCACCTGGATACCGAGCACATCCTGCAGGTCGTGCAGGGGATCGCGACGGCCTGCCGGCAGGCCAACTGCGCGCTGCTCGGCGGGGAGACGGCCGAGATGCCCGGCGTGTACGCGCCCGGGGAGCTCGACCTCGTCGGGACGATCGTCGGCTGGGTCGAGCGCGAGCACATCATCGACGGGTCGCGCATCGAGGCCGGTGACGTGCTGATCGGCCTGCCCTCCAGCGGGCTGCACACGAACGGCTACTCGCTGGCGCGCCGCGTCCTGGCCGACATCCCGCTGGATAAGGAGGTTCCCGCGCTGGGCGGCACCCTGGGCGACGCATTGCTTGCCCCTCACCGCAACTATCTCAAGGCGGTCAGCGAACTGTTGGCCGCCGGCATCGACATCCGGGGGCTGGCGCACATCACCGGCGGCGGCTTCTACGACAACCTGCCCCGCGTGCTGCCCAAGGCCGTCACCGCGCACCTCCGCTTCGGCTCCTGGCCCATCACCCCGGTGTTCCTGTGGCTCAAGAACCAGGGTGGGCTTTCCTGGCCGGAAATGCTGCAAATCTTCAACACCGGCATCGGCTACGTCCTCATCGCCAAGAAGGACGTTGCCGAGGACGTGATGAACCGGCTCTCCGGCATGGACGTGCAGGGCTACGTCATTGGCGAGATCAAGACCCGCGTGGAGGACCAGGAGCAGGTGCAGGTGCACT
This sequence comes from Desulfovibrio sp. UBA6121, assembly GCA_002422505.1. Lineage (GTDB taxonomy): Bacteria > Desulfobacterota > Desulfovibrionia > Desulfovibrionales > Desulfovibrionaceae > Humidesulfovibrio. The sequence continues at coordinate 23,769 of DIVX01000065.1, read as the reverse complement.
TCCCGGAATAGCCGCCCGCGCTTGACGCACACGAAAAAGCCCCGGCATGCCGGGGCTTTTTTCATGAATATAGTAAAATTAAGAGCCCCTGGCATCAGCTAGGGGCTCTTAATTTTTTATCGAAACCCGTGTGGTTCATCGTTTTTGCCAAACTGGCGACAATTGCTTTTGGTTGATATTTGATTTTGCCAAAAATCGACCTTTGATACTGCTGCCCGTTTTACATTGCTGTATCCTTTGTAACATTAAATATAACAGCTGGTTGACATGTTCCCTGGGCGTGTTATCTTGCTAAAGGCCAACCCGATTTGAGGTGCAAAATGATGTTTGAAATGTGGATCGACTATTTGTTTGAATTGCGCGACAGGTTCAACAACTAGGGAGGTGCCATGCAAGGCCGATACAAATACAGGGCAGAAGATGATATCCTTGCTTGTTATGTCGCAAAGTATGGTGAGGAAATATTGATCTCACCAAGAACGGCCTCCAAAGAACGAGGCATGAAGGAAGGCTCATTTAAGGCACGAGTAGAAAATTTCAAATCTTTTGAAGGCAAAAGCAAGCTTACACACGTCGCTGAGATGAGCAGAAAAGTGTACGAACAATTCAAAAACATTTCGCAAGCGGATCATCGCGCATTTTGTCTCGAAATTCTTGGGATGTCCAAGTAGGAAAGAACCTGCTCACCAGCGTAAAGATCCAAACTGGGATTTTTTAGGCCATAAAAATAACCCCCTGATCGTTCAGACAATCAGGGGGTTAAGATTGATTTTAGGCGTTTTCGTCAACGTTTACGGAAAACGTCTTGCGGACAACCGGGGCTTTTTTTCGTCCTTTCGCACGGGGCCGGGCCGCTAGTAGCCCAAGTCCTCACCCATCAGCACTACATGGATGCGGTCCTTGACGCTGGAGCCCTCTATGACCACCCAGGAGTTGCAGATCTTGGTCTCGCTGCGGCAGTTGTGGCAGCGGCCGTCCTCTATGCAGGGATTTTTGAGGCCCAGGCCCGCCAGGCGGATGTTGTTGGCCGGGGCGGCGATGGTGCGCACGCGCGCGTACGCGGCTTCCAGGTCGGCCACCACCTTGTTCATGCCCACCAGCAGCAGCACCTTGCGCGGGCCAAAGAGCATTCCGGCCACGCGGTTGCTGCTGCCGTCCAGGTTCACCAGCCGCCCGTCCAGGGTCAGGGCGTTGGCGCTGCACACCTGCACATCGGCCAGCAGGCCCTGGCGGCGCACCTCCAGCCCTTCGCCGGGGGTCAGGCCCGGCGCGTAGGGGTCAAGCAGCGTCACCCCCGGCAGGGCGCGGATGTCGTCCCACAGGCCCAGGCCGCCCACGGACTCCGACCCGCAGCGGATGACGCTGGCCGGGCTGGGAATAAGCCCCAGCAGCTCGGCCTTGGCCGCCTGAACCGTGGAGCAATAGCTGGCCGCCATGCGGCGCAGGCCCAACTGTTTGATGAGATGCGCCGCGAGTTTTTCCCGCTGCGCGAGAACCGGTGCGTATGCTGCGCTCATGGGTCGCCTCCCGTTTAAGGTTCTGGTGTCGTGCTGGGTGCAATTCTACAGAACATATTGTATAGTTCATTAAACCAAGGGACCAGCCATTGCTTTTCCGCCGGGCCTGAACTACGTAGAAGTCAAACTAAGCAGGAGCAAAAATGTCACGACACAACACGCAGTTGACCGTCCTCACCGGACAGGACTGCCCCTGCTCCGGGGTGTGGCGGGCGCAGGCCACCACGCTGCCGCCGCTGCTGGTGCAAAAGGGCGACATCATGCCCGCCGCCCATGGACGCATCGTCACCTGGGAGCTGCTGCGCCCGGAAACCACTCCGGCCACGTCGACGTCCTGATCCCTGCCCGCGCAGGATACAGCCTTTCCGCGCTCCGCTCAAGTCCAGCAATAATTTGCTATCAAATATTAATATTGACATTCTTTACGCCCGAACATATCGTGCATAAAATACACGATAAGGAGTATAGCTATGGCCAAACAACCCATTGGAACGACGGCAAGAACAGGTGAAAAGTGCCCAGAGTCAGGCGTTTGGAAGGTGGTCGGAACTCCGTCAACCACCGCCCCCATCGCCCAAGGGAACACCATGCCCCCTTATGACGGCAAAGCAGTCACCTGGACTTTGGTTCAGTACGCGTAATCCGCCCGCCGGACACAAAAAAGCCCCCGGAACGCCACGCGCGCGCCGGGGGCCTCGTTCTTTTCAGCGCCCTAGCGCGAGCCGATGTCCAGACTGTCGCTGTAGGCCGTCTCGGTGTGCTCGGCCTGGTCCAGCCCCTGCGATTCCGCCTCCGGGGCCAGGCGCAGGCCCATGGTCTTGTCCACCAGCTTAAGCAGGCCCCAGCTGAGGGCCAGGGCATAGACCAGCACCACGCCAGCGCCCAGGGCCTGCACGCCCAGCTGCGCCGCGTTGCCGTAAAACAGGCCGTCCACGCCCGCCGCGTTCACGGCCTTGGTGGCGAACAGGCCAAGCATGAGCGTGCCGAGAAGCCCGCCCAGACCGTGGATGCCCACCACGTCCAGGCTGTCGTCGTAGCCCAGGCGCGCCTTGCACAGCACGCCCAGGTAGCAGGCCCCGCCTGCCACAAGGCCGATGACCATGGCCGCAGGCGCGGCGACAAAACCCGCCGCCGGGGTGATGGTGGCCAGCCCCGCCACCGCGCCGGAGGCCGCGCCCAGGGTGGTGGGCTTGCCCCGGTGCCGCCACTCCACAATGATCCACATGGCCATACCCGCCATGCCGCCCAGGTGCGTGTTGACGAAGGCCGTGGCGGCCACGCCGTCGGCCGCAAGGGCGCTGCCGCCGTTGAAGCCGAACCAGCCGAACCACAGCAGGCCCGTGCCCATGAGGGTCATGGGCAGGTTGTGCGGAAAGAACTGCCTCCGGCCATAGTCGCGCCGGGGCCCCGCCACGAACACCGCAGCCAGGGCCGCCGCGCCGCAGGTCAGGTGCACCACGATGCCGCCCGCGAAATCGACCACGCCCAGAGCCTTGAGCCAGCCGCCCGCGCCCCACACCCAGTGGCACACCGGATTATATACCAGCACCGCCCACAAGAGGCTGAAGACCAGAAAGGGCGCGAAGCGCACCCGCTCGGCAAAGGCCCCGGTGATGAGCGCCGGGGTGATGACCGCGAACATGCACTGAAAAATCATGAACACGCTGTGGGGAATGGTGGCCGCGTAGTCCGGGTTGGGGGCCGCGCCCACGCCGCACAGCCAGGCCCAGGCCAAATTGCCCGTCAGCCCGCCCACATCCGGCCCAAAGCTCATGGAATAGCCCAGAATCACCCACTCGAAGGTGATGAGCGAGATGAGGAAAAAGCTTTGCATGAAGGTGCCGAGCACGTTCTTGCCGCGCACCATGCCGCCGTAGAACATGGCCAGTCCCGGCGTCATAAGCAGCACCAGCGCCGCGCTGAAAAGAACGAAAGCGGTGTCTCCCGCCTGGATCATGTGGCTCTCCCGTGTGGTGGGGCGCGAAAAAACGCTCCCGGCGCTGGTCCGCCGGCCGGGAAGATGAGGGAACGCCGCCTGCCCCGTACGGCGGCGCATCGTTCATAGACACTTTTGAGGTTCGTGAAAAGACAAAATTGCAGTTCATTATTACAGTTATGTACAAAGTGCCGCTCAATGACGACAATTCAGGGAAAAAATATCCGCGATTCTGACATCCTAAGACAAGAGAACCAAAACAGCACAGGTGGAACTTGCCATTTCCGGCAGGACCATTTTCCGCACCAGCCCCCTTGCACGGCATTGCGCCCCGCTGCGGGCTCTGCTATCCCTGCGCCAGCCCGGAACCAAGCGCCGCGAATCTTCGCCTGGCGCGCCCCCGGCGCAGAGCAGGTCCCTTCATGCCGCCGCAGCACACCACGAAGCCCCAGCCCGAGGACGCAAACGGCCCGAAGCTTTTGAGCTTCGAGTTCTTCTCCATTTGCGCCATCAGCGTGCTGGCGTTTTGCAACATCTCAATATTTTACGGATTCTATAGCTACCTGACCGACCTGGGCATTCCCCCGGCCTGGCGCGGGCCGCTTATGGCCCTGGAGCCCCTTACCGCCCTGCTGGTGCGCCCCTTTCTGGCGCGCTACCTTTCGCTCAAAAACGCCGTGCAGTTCATGCGCGTGGGCATGGGCCTGGCCACCCTGGCGCTGTTGTGCTACCCGCTGGCCACCACCATTCCCACCCTGGCCTGCGTGCGCGTGCTGCACGGCATGGGCTTCGTCACGGTGGTCTCCGGGCTCATGGGCACGCTGATGGCCTTTCTGCCACGCCAGAAAAGCGCCCAGGGCTTCGGCCTGTTCTCCGTCACCATTCTGCTGCCCTACGCCATAATGCCGCCCTTTGTGGAGCTGCTGCTGCCGCACATAGCCAACCACGGCATGGCCTATGCCCTGGCCGCGCCGCTTATGCTCCCGGCCTTTTTGCTGCTGGTGCCGCTGGGCAAGCGCGTGTGCGCCCTGGCCGCCACCCTGCCGCAATCGCACCTGGAGCGCCCCGGCTGGGACGAGGTGCGCCAGGCGCTCAAAACCGGCGGGGTGCTGCTGCTGGTGGGGGCGAACTTCTTCCTGGTGGCCGCGCACTCCATCGTGTTCTTCTTCATGCGCGACTTCGCCGCCGGAATTGGCACCGGCAACCCCGGCGCGTTCTTCACCTGCGCCAACGCGGCCACCATCTCCGTGCGCGTGCTGGGCGGCAATATCCTGGACAGGGTCAACAAGGGCCGCACGCTGGTCATCACCTTCGTCTGGCTGGGGCTTTTGGTGCCCTTGTTCGCCCACGCCTGGCGGCCCGCAGCGCTGCTGTGCATGGCCGCGCTCTATGGCACGGGCATGGCCCTCACCATGCCACTGGTCAACGCCAGCATGTTCAGCATCTCCCCGGCGCGCCTGCGCGCGTACAACGCCAACCTGCTGATGATCGCCGTAGACGCGGGCTTTTTCGTAGGGCCCTTCCTCGGCGGGGCCATCATGGCCGGAGAGCTGGGCCACGCCTGGCTGTTCGGGGTGGGCGGGGCGCTCATGCTGGGCAGCGCGCTGTGTGCGCTGCCTGTGGCGCGCATTATGCGCCGGGCGGAAAGCCAGGCCGAGCAAGGCTGAGACCCGACCCGCCAGGGCCAGGGGAAATTCACCCGCGCGGCGTATTGACTTGTCCGTTTTTTCACATATCTTTCAATTGCCTCACGCCCACTGTCGAGCCTTGTCTCAAGGGGTCGCGGCAAGGCTTTTCCCCAAACAGACCCCACTTAGGCGCACAACGCCGCCAAGGGGTTGCCATGAAGATTCTCGTCGCTGTCGATCCGTCCGATTCCGTTCATCTTCCCGTTTCCCGCGCCGTGGCCATGGCCAAGCAGGAGGGTGCGTCGCTTACGCTGCTCTCCGTGGCCGAAACCGTGGAGGACATGGAAAGCCTCTTTGTCGGGGAGTACACCGAGTGGATCAAGAAGCGCGCGTCCCAGGCGCTGGACGCGGCCCAGGCCATGGCCAAGGCCGCCGGGGTTCCGGCCACGGTGCTGCTGGAAGCAGGGGCCTCACCGGCGGAATTCATTGTGGACGCAGCCGAAAGCACCAAGGCCGATCTCGTGGTCATGGGCACGCGGGGCAAGAAGGGCGTGGGACGGCTGCTGCTGGGCAGCGTGGCCGGAAAGGTCGTTTCCCTGGCGCCCTGCTCCGTGATGGTGGTGCGGTAAGGCGCACGATTTTTGCGGGGCTGGTTTGCAGGCGCGTCACGCTGGCCAAGGCGAATCCGCTGCGGCCGCACCGGGCCAGGCTGACCGGTATTCTTTAAGCGTCAATGCACGCGAAGGAAACAGGTGCACGCGAAGGAAGCAGGCGCAAGGGCCCTGTGGCCTCTGCCCGCCGTTGCGCCTCAGCCCGGCGGCGTCTGCTCCGCTCCGTGCTCCAATCTCAAGTGCAGCAGGGGAAAAGCTCTGCCCTGGCCGTCCAACCCGCTGCGGCCCGCCACGGTGAAACCCAGGCGCTGATAAAACGCCAGCGCGCCGGGGTTCTGCTCGTTCACGTCCACCTCGCGCACGCCCAGCTCCCCGGTGGCATGGCGCGCCAGCCGCGCGCCCAGGCCCTGGCGGAAGGCGTCCGGCCGCACAAAGAGCATCTCCAGCCGGTTCTGGGCAACGCCCATGAAGGCCAGAATGCCGCCGCTTTCCCCGCGCAGGCAAAAGAGCGCAACCATGGCGAAGTACTCGTGCAGAATCAGTGGCTTGAGCTCTTGAATGTCCGCTTCGGCCAAGAAGTGGTGCGTGGCCCGCACCGAGGCCTCCCAGACCGCCAGCAATTCCGCGTGGTCCGCCGGAGTGGCCCGCTCCACGGGGGGCTGGCGCTTGCTGCCCGCGCTCACACGTACCCGGCCAGCTTCTTCTGGATCATGATGGCCAGGATGGTGCGGTCCGTTTCCACCATGCCCTCGCAGGAGAGCTGGCCCACGTTGCGCATGGTCTGCTCCGGCGATTCCGCGATGATGCCGTTGGTGGCGCTTACGCGCATGCCGTGCAGGGAAAACAGCGCCGCCTGCACCGCTGTGCCCGCCGCCGTGGCCAGCTTGAGGGCGCAGCCCGCCTTGGCCCCGTCGCAGATCACCCCGGCCAGATCCTCTATGAGCAGCTTTATGGCCCCGGCGATGTGGTGCAGGCTGCCGCCCATGAGCGCGGCGATGCCCGCCGTGGCCCCGGCCCCGGCCGCCACGGAGCAGCCGCACACGGCGGAAAGGCGGCCCGTATGCGCCTTCACCGAGGCGGTGACGATGTGCGAAAGCCCGATGGCGCGCAGGGCGTCGGCCTCGGTGCAGTCCAGGTAATCCTTCACGGCCCAGATGGGCAGCACGGCGGTGAGGCCGTGGTTGCCGCTGCCTGCGGAACTCATGGCGGGCAGCTTGACCCCGTCCATGCGGGCGTCGGCTGCGGCGCTGGTCAGCATGCGCGCGGCCAGGGAAAGGTCTTTGGCAATGAGCTTTTGCCGGGCCAGGCGCTCAAAGGTTTTGCCCACGCCAAGGCCGCAGCCGTACTTGAGCCCGTGCCGGGCCAGGCGCGTGTTGTAGGCCACGCCCTGCTCCAGAAAGGCCAGGTCCTCGGCGTCCAGCTGGTCCATCAGGGCCAGCAGGTCTTCAAGGGAGAGCCCGCGCAGCCAGTCCTCCAACTCGTCCATCTGGCTCTTGCCGCCGCTGGCCAGCGCCTCGGCCAGCAGGGGGCTTGCGTTCAGCTCCTCGCCGTCCAGGCTCAGGCTCACAATGCGGTCGTGCTGGCCCTCAATGACGGCCTGGGCCTCGTGGGGCGCGCCATCGGCCCCCTGGCCGCGCACCACGGCGCGGATGAGCAGCCCACGGCGGTCGGCCAGCAGGTTCACCGTGGCCTTGCCCAGGCGCAGCAGCTCCTTGGCGCGCTCCACATCCTGCGGGGTGATGGGATCGAGCACTTCCAGGCGCAGGGCGGCGTCGCCGCCAGCCAGGCCAAGGGCGGCGGCGGTGTCCAGGCCGCACAGGCCGGGTGCGCCGGGAATGGAGACCGCCAGGCCGTTCTTGTACACGTTGGGGTCCACCCAAACCTCCACGCTGGTCGCCCCGGCGCGCCCGCCGGGCAAAAGCGAGGCCGCAGCGGCGGCGGCCAGGGCAACGGCCACCGGCTCGGTGCAGCCAAGGGCCGGGGCCACCTGCAAGCGCAAAACATCCTTTACGCAGAACGCCATGATTGTGCTCCTTGCCCGCAGAGGCAGGCGGTCCCTCCTGTATTCGCCCTGGCGGCGCGGCGTCAAGAATGCGCGCAATGCATGCCTGCGGATCATCCGTCTGCGCTGCGGAAGCAAACGGTTGCGGCTGCGGACGCCTCCCGCTCGCAAGGCGCGCGCTACTCCGACCCGCTGGCGGCCCACGTCGCCGAGGCATGCTGGCGGGCATGCGCTCCGGCGCAGGGCGCAGACGGAAAAGTCAGCCAGAAAACCAGCCGAAAAGCCAACCGGATGTCTCGCCAAAAGGCCCGCCGAAAACGCCCTCCCCCGGCCAGCCGCCGGGGCCGGATCGTGGCCCAGCGCCGCGAGCCCCATGTGCCCCCCTTGCCCTCCGCCGGTCCCTCACGTAAGAGCGCGCGCATGGACATCTCCGAACGTTTTCTCGGCCGCCCCTGGGACGCCCTGGCGCTTTTTTCCGGCGGGCTGGACAGCATCCTGGCCATCAAGGTGCTGCAAGAGCAGGGCCTCAAGGTTCTGGGCCTGCACTACGTGAGCCCGTTTTTCGGCAAGCCGCACCTGCTGGACCACTGGCGGCGCACCTATGGCATAGAGGCCCTGCCCGTGGACGTGCGCAGGCCGTACCTGGACATGCTGGCCGCCCCGGACCACGGCTACGGCAAACACATGAACCCCTGCGTGGACTGCAAGATTCTTATGCTGCGCCACGCGCGCGGCCTGCTGGAGCGCTTCGGCGCCAAGTTCCTGGTCTCCGGCGAGGTGTTGGGCCAGCGGCCCATGAGCCAACGCGCCGACACGCTCAACCTCATCCGCAAGGGCGCGGGCGTGGTCGATCTGCTGCTGCGCCCGCTTTCGGCCCAGAAGCTCGGCCCCACGCCCATGGAGGAATCCGGTCTGGTGGACCGCGCGCTGCTGCCGGGCATCTGGGGCCGGGGCAGGCGCGGGCAGCTTGACCTGGCCGCGCACTTCGGCATTACCGACATTCCCACCCCGGCGGGCGGCTGCCGCCTGGCCGAGGCCGAGCCCGCCGCGCGCTACCTGCCCATCATCACCGGCCTGGCCGATCCCCGACCCGAGGACTTCCACCTCTCCGGGCTGGCGCGGCAGTACTGGGCCGGGCCGTACTGGCTTTCCATAGGCCGCAACGAGCGCGCCAACGACGCCCTGGAAGCCGCCTGCCAGCCGGGCGACCTGCGCTTCCGGCTCAAGGACGTGACCGGCCCGCTGGCCCTGGGGCGGCAGTATGCGCCCAGGACCCCCAGCGCGGACTTCTCGCCGCAGCAATGGCCCGACGCCGTGCTGGCCGACGCGGCAAGCTTCGCGGCCTCGTATTCGCCGCGCGCCAGGGCCGAGGCCGAGGCGGGCCGCACGGTGACGGTGTTGCTGCTGCGCGGCGACAGCGTGACCGAGCTTGCAATCACCCCGGCGCGGCAAACGCCCCTTGGCTGGGCCGAGCCCAAGCCCAGCGCCCTGAACGCCTGGAAAAAGCGCAAGCCCTAAGCGCCGCGCGCCAAACGCAGACGCAAGAAAGGCCGGGAACGCTCCCAGCCTTCTTCTTTGCCGCAGCAGTTGCCGCACAGCCGCCAACATCTTTACCCCGCCCCACAAGCGGATCCCCGCCACCGACAAAACGGCCCCGGCAAGACGCTTCGTCCTGCCGGGGCTGCGCGTGTTTTCGGCCAGGCGCATCTGGCAGCGCTGCATGTCGCCAATGCGTCGGCGCAGAGCCGCGCTGCACGTCCTCGATGCGTCGGCGCAGGGCCGGACTGGCGCAGGGCCGGGTTGGCGTAGGGCCGGACTGGCGCAGGGCTGGGCCGCCGCAGGCGCGACGCAGCAGGCCCGGTGGGTGCGCGAGTACGCCCCCCCGGCCTATGCTCCAGCTTTCTGGAGCACCTCGTAGTGCCGCACGTGCTTGTCGGGCACTATTTCGTAGCGTTCGTCGCCGGGGTAGAGCACGGCGCGTTCGGGGTCGTCTCCGGCAAAGGCGCGTATGGCCTCCCAGGAGTCCCAGAAGGTGGTGAGGCCAATCTCGACGCTGCCGGAGCGCCCGGCGTGACAGGTCTGGTCCAGGCGCTCCAGCACCATGTGCCCCTGATAGCCGGGCGTGGCTTGGGCCTCGCGCACGCCGGTGCGTTCCAGGTGGATCAAAAACCCTTCACGGTGCCGGGTGGGGCACAGGCATTTCCATTCGCGAGCGATCATTGGCGCGTCCTATTGCTGAATGCTGTTCGGATGGTGCGCGTCCACGTCCTTTTTCACCTTGTGGCAGATGGCGCAATTGCCCTTGGCTCCCAGGGGCTTGGCCAGCTTCTGGTACTGCAGGGGCTGAATGTTGTCGCGGTCCTTCCCGTAGGGGTTTTCAGACTGGTAGAGCGCGTGTTGCGGGCCGTGGCAGGCCGGGCACGAGAGCGAGCCCATGTCGTCCAGCCGGTAGGCGAAGCGGTCCTCGGGGTTCTTGGTCCAGTTGCCGAAGGCCTGGCTGGGGTCGGGGCTGCCGTAGTCCTTGTGGCAGGCCAGGCAGTCCGGCGTCTGCAGCCAGGCGGTGCGCGGCGGTATGGCCTTCTTGTCCATGCCCTGCGGGGTAATCTGGCTGATGAGCCGCTTGGCCCCGCGCTTGCCCTTGCCGCCTGCGGCCTCGGCCTCGCGCTTCAAAAGGCCCAGGGCGTGGTCTTCCAGCGCCCCGTGGCACGACACGCAGTCCAGACCCATTTGGGCGTGCAGGCCGCGCTGGAAGCGAGTGCCGCCGTCGGCGCGGCTTGGGTGGCAGCGGGCGCAGGCTTCGGCGCCCTGGCCCTTCAAGGCGTTGGCGTGGAAGCCGTGCAGCGCGGCGGAAACGGACAGGAGGTCGCCGCGCCCGGCCTTGCCGGAGAGCGGGTCGGCGTGGCAGGCGGCGCAGACCACGGGCGTGCCGCCCTGGGCGCTGGCCACAAGCTTGGTGCGGTTCAGCCGGTCGTGGATGCGCAGGATGTTCAGGCCGGTCTCGGGGCTGATGTCGCCGCGCTTGTCCTGGCCGCCGTGGCAACTGGCGCAGGCCACTTCGTCGGAAACGGGCAGCACGGCGCGGGTGCGGGCCAGCACGGTTCCGCTTGCGGCGTCTCGCGCCTCCACTGTGGCCAGCGGGTAGGGGTAGAGGCTGCCGTCGGCCTTGCGGGGCGAAACCGCCAGCTTCACCTGGAACCAGTCGCGGCCTTCCAGTATCTTCATGTCGCCGGTGGCCGCGCCGTTTTCCACGGCGTAGGTCAGCTTCACTTCGTCGGTTATCTTGCTGGGGCCGTCGCCGCGCTTGATGAGCTGGGCGTTCAAGGCCAGGTGCGCGGGCCGCAGGCTGAAGACCCCCTGCGACTCCACAACCATGTTCAGGCCCTGGTCGGGCCAGGCCAGCAAAACGTACTCGTCCTTGGCCGGGTCAAAGGGCGGAATCCCGGTCTCCTGCGGGGTGATGTCCACGGCGGGCAGGACCTCGGCCTTGCGTCCGCTCAGGCCCTCGGCCAGGTAGGCGGCCAGGGCGTCCTTCTCGGCCGGGTTGCCCACAAAGGGCGGCATGGCCGGGTTGATTCTGTCCAGCGCGCCTAAAAGCGAGCCCAGGCCCGTCTGGGTCAGGTTGGCGGCCCAGGGCTTGATGTCGTTCATGGGGCCGCCGATGGAGTGACAGCTGGCGCACTGGTGCTGGAACAGCTCCGCCCCGGCGGCGAGCTTGTTGTCTTGCGTCACCTCGCGGATGCGCGCCCACTTGGCGGTGGCCAGGTAGCCCTGGGCGCTGGTGGCTTCTTCCACGCCCACGCGCATGCCGTTGGAATAGGTGTGGCCATAGATCAGAAAGGGCTTGCGGGCGGCCTCGCGCACGAACTCGAAGCTGCCGATGATGCCCCAGCCCGTAAGCAGCACAAGCAGGGCCAGCGGAAAGCGGATGCGCCCCGGAGTCTTTACGGCCAGAACCAGCGCGCCCAGGGCGGCGGCTCCGGCGAAGAACTGGAAGTACTTGAGGAAGCCGGAGATGCGCGCCGAACGCAGCATGACCATTTCAAACTGCGCCTGGGGCAAGGCCTGGATGTACCACCAGCCCGAGGCAAGGCAGGCCAGAAGCGGCAGGATGGTCCAGGCGGCGGCCATGCGCACCATGCGCTCGCGCGGGAGGTCGCTGCCGTTCTCCGCCGGAATGCGCGTGGCGGTGACAAAGCCGAAGAGCCCGGCCAGCGACAGGCAGATGCCCGTGCGCAGCGCCAGTTGCGGCCAGAAGGTGGGGTTCATGAAGCCGTCCCAGAAGTTGCGCGTGGTCATCCACTGGCCGGGGGTGAGCATGAACCCGATGATGCCGTTGATCATGAACAGGGAGAGGAAGGCGAAGAGGAAGTAGAACCAGCCCATGAGCTGGTGGTCCTTGGCCTCCATGCGGTCGAAGCCGTAATAATAGAGCAGCAGGGCTACGATCTCGCCCAGGAAGAACACCCACTCCGTGGCGAAGCCGTACACGAAGACCTTGATGAGCGTGCTGGTGCCCTGGGGCGACAAAAGCCCGATGATGAACCAGATGCCAACGCCGGTTACGCCGCCCGCCACCATGGTGACGAGCAGGAAGAAGCGCGCGTGCTTCTTGACGTGGGCCAGCAGCACCGGGCTTTGCAGCTTGCGGGCGTAGATTTCCGAGAGCACGAGATAGAGCCCGCCGCCCACGGCGAAGTGCGCCAGGAACACGTGGAAGGTGCCGATGAGGGCGATCCAGAAGCCGCCCGCCAGGGCGCTCAAATGCCAGATTGGATATTCCATGGCCTAGCCCCTTCCTGCGGTTTTCGGGGCCGATTTGGCGTACACTTTGAGCATGTAGGCGATGGCCGCAAGCCCCGCCGCAAGGGCCACCACGAACATGGCCAGGGGGGTGAGCTCGTTGGCCACGGGCAGGCTGGCCGGGGTGAAGTACGGGGCCAGGGTGAGAGTGCGCACCTGCCCGCGGGTGACGGACATGACCCCCACGGTGAGCACGGTGAGCACGGTTGCGGGCATGACCTGTTTACGCAGGCCCGCCCAAATGGCGGCCAGGCCCAGCAGCACGCCGAGGCCGAGCGCCCCGGTGGCGAGCAGATCACGTCCCATGAAGCCCAGCAGCACCGGCCTGGGCAGGGAAAGCAGCAGCCAGCCGCCAATGAGCACCTGCAGCATGCTGCCGCGCGTGAACCAGGCCAAGCCATGCTGCACCCAGTCCGGGTGGCGTTTTTTTTCGCCCAGCAAGGCGGCGTATAGCCCGGCAACGGCGGGCGCGGCCACAATGGCGTGCAGGTAGCGCGGCCACAGGGTGGCGTCGGCCAGGTTCAGCAGGCTGCCACGCGGATTGTCCAGGTAGGCGGCCCAGGCCTCGGGGCGCAGCATCAGCGTCATATTGTTGGCCAGCACAAAGCCCGTATACAGCAAAAACGCCAGCGAAATCGCCAGCGCCAAACGCGAGAGTCCGGGGATGGCGTCGAATTTCGCATCGTGGGCGTAGAGCCCGTAGTAGCCGATGATGACCGCGCCGATGGCCGAAAGCCACCACCCGGCCATGAGCACCGAGCTAGTGTACAGGAACTGCCCGTACACCACCTGCACAAACAGCAGCGGCGCCACGCCGAAGTTGATGGTGAGCGCCAGAAAGGTGGGCGCGCGGTGGCCCAGCTCGTGGGCCAGATCGTTGCGCTTGCCGGAAAGGCGGCCGAAAAAGGCCAGCATGGCCGAACCCACTGCAAGGTTCATGAACAGGATGTGCAGCGCGAAGGTGAGGATGAGCAACGCCTCAAGCCAGCCCCATGGGGAGGGGATGGCCTCGGCGGCTGGAATAAGCCGTGCCGGGTCCATGAGCATTCTCCTTGACGGATGTCTATGTTGCGGCAATACACACATCACGGCGCGCTGGCAACGCATTACGTACCTCTCTTTGTTTCGGAACAAGGCGCGCGCGTGGCCTTTGCACAACTTCTTCCAGGAAAGGTGAATGGATACCGTCATCCTGCTCGATGTGGGCAATACCAACGTCAAGGTGGGTCTGGCCCGGCCCGGCGCAGGTCTTGCCGCCTGCTACGCCCTGCCCACCGCGCCCTCCGGCAACATCGACACCCCGGACGCCTGGGGCCTGAAACTGCTGGACATCTGCCGGGTGGAAAACATCACCCCCGGCGAGGTGGCGGGCTTTGTGGCGTCCTCTGTGGTGCCGCCCATGAACCCGGTGCTGTGCCGCGCGGCCCGGCGCTTTTTCGGGCAAAGCGTGTGCTTCGTTCCCGGCGAGCGGCCCGAAGGCATCCCCATTCCCATAGAGAACCGCTACGCCCGCCCGGCGGAAGTGGGGGCCGACAGACTGGTGACGGCCTACGCCGCGCGCCAGCTGAGCGACGCCCCGGCCCTGGTGGTGGTGGATTTCGGCACCGCCACGACCTTTGATTGCGTGCTGGGTCAGGCCTTCGTGGGCGGGCTCATCTGCCCCGGCGTGCTTTCCAGCGCGCGGGCGCTGGCCACGGGCACGGCCAAGCTGCCGCACATCACCCTTGAAATAGGCCCGCCCCGCACCGATGGCGGCCTGGACATCGGCGTCAGCACCTCGCAAAGCCTCAACCTGGGGCTCATCCACGGCTTTGCGGCCATGACCTCCGGCCTATCCCGGCGGCTGGCCACAACCCTGCTGCCCGGACGCGAGGACGAGGTGCGGCTGGTGGCCACCGGCGGCTTCGCCCAGCGCATCGCCGCGGTGTGCCCGGAAATATGCGAGGTGCGCGAGGACCTGCTGCTGGAAGGCCTGTGGCGCGCCTGGCAGGCGGCCCGCTAAACGCGCTCCCCTCGCCCGCGCCGAAAACGTCACCGGAGAGTATTTGAATCCGTGACGGAAATGTTGTATCGACCTGCATGGCGCGACCCGTTTTGCGCCACGATCCGCACATCCACCACGGTTCACAAAACCAAGGAGCACATATGAGCACCATTATTGCTGTCTGGGCCCGCGAGATTCTTGATTCGCGCGGCAATCCCACCGTCGAGGTCGAAGTCACGTACGAGTCCGGCGCTTCCGGCCGCGCGGCCGTGCCCTCTGGCGCTTCCACCGGCAGCCGCGAGGCCCTGGAACTGCGCGACGGCGACAAGA
>DIVX01000065.1:8755-8876 GCA_002422505.1 Desulfovibrio sp. UBA6121 | reverse complement strand
ACGCCATTCTGGGCGTTTCCATGGCCAACGCCCGCGCCGCCGCGAATTTCCTCGGCATTCCGCTGTACCAGTACCTGGGCGGCGTGAACGCCAAGCTGCTGCCCGTGCCCATGATGAACAT
>DIVX01000065.1:0-8691 GCA_002422505.1 Desulfovibrio sp. UBA6121 | reverse complement strand
GTGGGCGACGAGGGCGGCTTCGCCCCGAACATGAAGAGCCACGCCGAGGCGCTGGAATACATCATCCGCGCCATCGAGGCCGCAGGCTACAACCCCGGCTACGAAATCGCCCTGGCCATGGACTGCGCCGCCAGCGAGTTCTTTGAGGGCGGCAAGTACAACCTCAAGGGCGAGGGCAAGATCCTCTCCGGCTCGGAGATCATCGACTACTACGCCGACCTCGTGTCGCGCTTCCCCATCGTCAGCATCGAAGACGGCATGGCCGAGGGCGACTGGGAGGGTTGGACCAGCATGTCCGACCGTATGGGCAACGACATCCAGTTGGTGGGCGACGACGTGTTCGTCACCAACCCGGACATTCTGGCCGAGGGCATTGAGCGCGGGGTGGCCAACTCCATCCTCATCAAGCTGAACCAGATCGGCACCGTCACCGAGACGCTGGACACCATCGAAATGGCCAAGCAGGCCGCTTACACCACTGTGGTTTCCCACCGCAGCGGCGAGACCGAAGACGCCTTCATCTCCGATCTGGCCGTGGCCGTGAACGCCGGACAGATCAAGACCGGCTCCCTGTGCCNNTGCGCATCGAGGAGGACCTGGAGGACGAGGCCATCTACTTCGGCCCCATCCTGGCCGAAAGCTGGTTCGCCGCCGAGCACGAGGAAGAATAACGAATAGGCCGAAAGGCTGAGAAGAGAAACGAAAGGCCCCGTTGCGAAACGGGGCCTTTTTTTGTTGCAAAATGAATTATTCAATCTAGATAATAAGTTTCGTCCATGATGGGATGTGGCTTGAACGAAGCGATGGTTAGCAAAATTTCACCAACCTCCCGTTTCTCGTTTGAGATTCGTTCCATTTCCGTATTGACAACATCGCATTGTTCTTGCGTTAGGTAAAATCGGTGATTATCAAGCCAGTTTCTGTTCTTGTGGTAGTTTTCATGTGTTTGACCGGAAAGCATGTCTACATGTCTTTGAACTTCGATGCGGCTAATTTGAGGCATCAACGTTGGGATCATATCAACTTTACCATCTTCTGAGACGACAATACACAATGTATCTGTACTCGAAGATCTGACGTAGCGAATGGCAGAATTATAGCGAGCCCCACGAGCAGGGTCGCCATCTGTAGTAGCTAAGCCATCCAGGATAACCCCAATTGCATGGCAAAAGCAGTCTACCCCAATTAAAATCGCGCCATCAATACCGCTGATGCGCCGGACTATGTCAGGTGTTAGTTCCACAGGGGTAATTGGCAGCGACTGCCGGGTAAGGCGTTGAGCCTCAGCCTTCGCATCTTCTGAAATAACGAGCATTGTCCCATGGCCTTGTTCCATTGCCGCAGAAACGCAGTCCCAAATTTGAACAAAGTTGACGTTAGGTTGCGTTGACATGATTCTTTTTATGTTAGCCCAAAATGTTTCTTTGCCAAGACGAGTAGAAGGAAATGCCGGTACACCAAATGCGGTAGTCATGAGGTGAGTGTTTCCATAATATAACTCCCACCGATAATGCCCTGAGAAGACAGCATGAAACATTTTCCCCATATCGGGTCGCATGACACCCAATCCGACTAATCCCAGGTCACCTTGAGTTATGCAGGCAATTTCTTTTCCCGACATTTCAACTATTTTTCTCGCCAAGCTTGCGTTGCTCAAGGGGATGGGGGTTTCGAAAGATAGCCTAAGGTCAACTGCGGGATTCTCTCCCCGAGAAAATATCACCTTTCCCTTTGTCTCACCGCCTTCATAGCGCAACGATGAGATTGTATTGAGGGAGTCAAAGATGTCTGACATTAAAAAACTATCTGAGTCTAAAGAAACAGCAAAACAAAAAATTGATGCCGCTTTACGTAAAATGGCCGTTATGTCTGGTTCGTGTCTGTGAATGAAGCGGCCCGGAGTTTGTTCTGAAAGCTTACGTGATGTTTCATCAAGAATACATTCAATAATTGAATCACAAAGACTTGAGCTAGCTTTAAACCCTCCATACTTAATATTTGCTCCAATCGTTGGCAACAGGGCAAGGCATTCTGTCGAGAATTGCAAGACAGGGACTACATGATAATTTTTAACGCGTACTGCCATACCACAATATGAGGTTGTATTATGCCCTACATCGTAAGATGCTAAGATTTCCATAACTGCCATTTTTGCAGAGCTTTTGCGGATGTTTTCGGGCTTTTCACTCATACTTGGAGCATCGCCATAGAATAAGTTGTGGTCTGGATGCTCGGCGTATATTTGTTCCGCTCGTTCCGCACACGCAGAGAATATTGACGGATCCCAATCTTCATCCTCAGGTTCCAAACACACTGGGTAACCATCCAGGGCTTCCGGTACACGAATTCCAACAAGCATCGCGGTCGGCGTTATGTCCTGATCGAGTGCGGCAAAAACATTTTTCGCCAAAGACCCTAAGCCGATCCGAAGCACATGCTGGTAGGCCCACATAAATAGACGTATGGTCTTGCCCATGACATCTTCTCCTTTGGTGAAATAGCAATAGAAAGACACTTATTGCTACCCTAGGTGAGAGCTGTTGCCTACTAGGCATACCCTGCAGCCCAATGGCGCGCCATCCTTTCCGACCTCTTTACATCGTGCGCCAAAGGGGTGATGACATAGGCATGAGATCTCTCCCCCCTTGCAACCACCCTGGAGGCCCCCATGACCAACACCTCATCGCTTACCAAGCACGAGAACGACCTGGATGGCGCGCTGCGCCAGCGGGTGAACAGCGCCGAGAGCGCGTTGGACGTGCAGAACGCCTATGCCGAGTTCCTGCGCGAGCTGCTGAGCCGCATCACCGGCGCGGAAGTGGTGCTGGACGAAGGCGACGTGCGCGTGGACCCGGCAGCGCCGGACGGCTTCGTCCTCGGCCCCGGCATCACCGCGAACAAGGACTACGCCGGGTTCCTGCAAGGCTCGGACCTGCTGGACATCCTGCGCAGGCAGGCTGTGGACGCAGTGAACAGGCTGAACCACCTGGGCAGGCACACGATTCGGGCCGAGGCCAAGATATTCCCCCGGCCAGACCGCAAGTACTAGCGCCCAGGCTCCGCGAAAAATCGTTCCTGGAAAATGACGAAAAGTTCAGGTGCCGGGCGCTGACTGCATCAAAAATGCGGAAAACGCCCCTGCTCCCCCCTGCGCCCACAGCAAAAAGGCAGGCCGTTTGCCCTTCGCGCTCTATGCTTGGCGAAGAGCAAGGGATGTTGAAAAGTGTGGACACGATGAGGCGTTAAAATTTCATTATTAATTACAGTAGATTACAACATTTAAAGACATGGCCGCTTCCTCGTGAGCCGAAACCGCGTTGAGCGCCAGGCAATACCGGGGGAAAGCAGGCCGCCTTCTTGCGTTTCAATATGCTTATTTACAAGCTCTTTTTCGCTTTCCTCAGCAGCACCCTCGGCAAGCGGCCAACAAGCGTCCGGGTATCGGTTTTAAGGCGATCCGCCGGGATGTATTCCACAACCTTCTCCCCATCCCAGCGCCTCCGATCCATATTCGTTATGAATTCGTGCCAATCTTCCACAGAAATTCGCACCGCGCCAGCAGGAATATCGGCGTGGATAACCGGTGTGTAAAAGCCCTTCGGGATCCCGTTTTCATCGAAAAGTGCATAGATCTGCATTGACAAACACCCCGGCAGAATTGCGATTTGTAATACAAAAGTACAATGTTTTCAGGTGAGTGTCAACACATCCCCAGCGTGGCTGTTACGCATCTGCTTACCGTTGCACAGGGCCTTCGGGCTGCCTTGCCCCCCTTGCCCCGCTGGCGTTCATCGTCTAAATTCATTGTATGAAACATTCCCCAGGAATCGCCTTTCTCATTTTCGTCCTGTTTTTCCCCACGCTGGGCCTTTCCGCAAATTCCACTCCTCTGGAGTTGGAGTCGGTTTTCAGCGCACATGGTTTCGACGGCTGCTTCGTGCTCAAGCAGGGCGCGCACACCCTGCGCGTGAACCCCGCGCGCACGGCCACGCCCTATCGCCCCGCCTCCACCTTCAAGATCGTCAACGCCCTGGTGGCGCTGGAAAACGGGGTCGCCCCAGACACGGATTTCTTGCTGCCCTGGGACGGCGTGACGCGCGACATTCCGGCCTGGAACGCCGATCTGACCCTGGAGCAGGCCTTCCGCGCCTCGGCCGTGTGGTACTTTGTGGAGTTGGGCAAAAGGAACGGACGCGACCGCCTGGGCGCGGCCATGCGCGCACTCGCCTACGGCAACGCGGACGCCAGCGGCTCGGATATGTTCTGGCTCGACGGAGGCCTGCGCATCAGCGCGGAGCAGCAGGTGCGTTTTCTTGACCGGCTGGCGCGCGGCGATGCGCCGTTCTCGACGCGGTCGCTGGGGCTGCTGCGGCAGATGATGCTGCTGGACAAGGGCAGCGGCGCGCAGGGAGACTGGGCGCTGTACGCCAAGACGGGCATGGCTCTGCGGCCGGGCGCTGGCGACGATCCCGGCGACACGCGGCCAGTGGCCTGGGTGGTGGGCTGGGTGGAGCGGGCGGGCGTTCCGTACGCCTTTGCCCTGAATATCCGCGAGGCAGACACGCCCGGCGCGGCCCGGCCAGCCGCTGGGCCTTCGCCCGCCATGAATCTTTTGCGCCTGCGCCTAAACCTGACCCGCGAACTCCTGGCCAGACTCGGCGTTCTGCCTGCGAAATGACCCCGCCAAGACAAGCGGCGTTTCCTGAACGCACAACGGCCCGGCCACCCGCATAAGGGCAGCCGGGCCGTCTGGCTCGTCTTTTTCCCGGCGTTTTACAGAGCCATGAGGGCGTCGAGGCCGCCCGCGCTCTGGGCAATGGCGTCCTCGACGCCTTCCAGATTCTGCGAGACCAGCTTGGAGAGCACGTTCTTGGGGCCCAGCTCCACAAAGCGGCGCGCACCGGCGGCGTACAGGCTCTGCATGGTCACGGTCCACAAGACCGAGGACGTCATCTGCGCGGTGAGCATGGCCTTCAGCACGCCGGGATCGCGCTCCAACTGGCCAGTAACGTTCATGCACACCGGGAAGGCGGCGGGCTGCCAGCGCAGGCCCTCCAGCACCTTGGCGAAGGCGTTGGCGGGCTCGCTCATCAGCGGGCTGTGGAACGCGCCGCTTACGGCCAGGGGCACGGCGCGGCCCTTGGCCTCCTTCACCAGCGCGCTTGCGGCGTCCAAAGCGGGCCGCTCGCCGGAGATGACGAACTGCGCCGGGGAATTGTGGTTGGCAATGCGCAAAAACGCGCCGCTTTGCTTGGCGGCCTTGTCCACAATCTGCTCCACGGTGGCCAGGGGCAGCTTGACCACGGCGGCCATGCCGTGGCCCGTGGCGCCCTCTGCCGGGCCAGCGTTGGCCATGAGCTTGCCGCGCTCGCACACGGCCTTGACGACTTCCTCCACGCCCAGCACGCCAGCGGCGGCCAGGGCAGAGAACTCGCCCAGGCTGTGTCCTGCGGCGCCGATGATTTGCAGGCCTGCGGCCTTGTCCTTGAGGGCCAGCCACAGGCTCACGTTGACCACGGTGAGAGCGGGCTGCAGGGCGCGGGTGTCGCTCATCTCTGCGGGCGGGGTGGCCTCGGCCCCGGATTCGGCGGAGGTCCAGTAGATTTCGCGCAGCTTGAGGCCGGAGTGCTTCTCGGCCAGCAGCCACAGATCCCTGGCGCTCGACTGGGCCTCGGCCACATCGCGGCCCATGTTCAGCTCTTGCGAGCCCTGGCCGGGAAAAAGCAAAGCGGTGGGCAGCATTACGTCTCCTTGTGCTTGGGTCTAGCCTTGCGCCTTGCCGAACAGGGCCAAGCGCACGTCATCCAGAGTTTTGCAGGTGCCGGAGTGCAACAGCGGGCGGTAGCCCAGGCGCGAGGCCTGCTTAAGCCGCGTCTCGTGCCCGGAAACGGGCCGCACGTGGCCGTTCAGGTCCAGCTCGCCCCAGAAGGCCGCGCCCTCCGGCAGGGGCGCGTCGTAGTACGAGGAAAGCACGGCGGCGGCAAGACCCAGGTCCAGGCCGGGGTCGCGCAGGGCCAAGCCTCCGCCTTGCTTCACGTAAATGTCGAACTGCCCCAGGGGCAGCTTGAGGCGCTTTTCCAGCACGGCCAGAAGCAGGTGCAGGCGGTTGGCGTCGAAGCCCAGCGCCGCCCGGCGCGGAATGGACAGGAAGCTCTTGGTGGCCAGGGCCTGGATCTCCACCGCAAAGGGACGGCGGCCGTCCATGGCCACGGAGACCGCCGCGCCGGAAAGGCTGGCGTCGCGCGCGCCAAGAAAGAAGGTCGAAGGGTCGTCCACCACGGAAAGGCCGCGCTCCTCCATGGTGAACACAAGCAGTTCGTCCGAGGGGCCGAAGCGGTTTTTAAGCACGCGCAGCACGCGGGAGTAATCGCGCCGGTCGCCTTCCAGGTAGAGCACCGTATCCACCATGTGCTCCAAGAGCTTGGGCCCGGCGATCTGGCCGTCCTTGGTCACGTGGCCCACCAGCACCAGGGTGGCCTGGGAGCGTTTGACCGCCTCCACCAGCTCGCCGGAGACGGCGCGCACCTGGCTTACGCTGCCGGGAATGCCCTCGGCGCGGGGGCTGGCCAAAGTCTGCACACTGTCCACAATGATCAGCCCGGGCTCTTGGCCCAGGCCCGCCACCACGTCCAAGGCTTCATCGGCGTTGTTGGTGGCCAGCGCCAGCAACCCGGGACCAAGCAGGTCCAGGCGTTCGGCGCGGCCGCGAATCTGCGCCAGGGATTCCTCGCCGGAGATATAGACCGTGCGCCCGGCGGCCTTGCCCTTCTTGCCCAGGCTGGCCTGGCTGGCGGCCAGTTGCAGCAGAAGCGTGCTTTTGCCCACGCCGGGCTCGCCGCCAAGAAGCAGCGCCGCGCCGGGCACCAGGCCCGCGCCAAGCAGACCGTCCAGGGCGGGAATGCCCGTGGGCCGGGCGCGAACGGCGTCGCCGCCCAGGTCTTCCAGGGCCTCCGGCGCGCACAGGCTGGCCGGGCGCTTGCCCGTACCGCGCGCGCTCCAGCCGCCCAAAGACGCCGCCGCCGCCACGGCCTGCATGGTGTTCCACTCGCCGCAGGCCGTGCATTGCCCGGTCCAGCGCGGGCTTTTGCCCCCGCAGGCCGAGCATTGGTATTCTTCGCGCTGTTTCGCCATGCGCGCTTTATGCCCGGTTTGCGCAGGCATGACAACGTGTGCCCGCGGCGTAATCCTGCCATTCCGCATGGGTATGATTACGTATTGCGCTATTTGTGAATGTACTTCAAAAGCATTGACACAAATTTAGGAAAAAGCGACAAAAATAAGTAATCGTTCTTTTCCTCGTCGCGAAGGAGACCCTTATGGTTCTTGATTTAAAGAAAAAGATAGCTGGCGGTTTCGCCGTCGTACTGCTCATCTTCGCCGTATCCGGCCTTGGCTCCATCCTAAACATGCGCCAGCAGCAGCAGGTCGTGCACGAGGTGGTGCAAAAGGACATGCCGATGTCTGCGGTGCTGAACCAAAGCTCCGATCTTTTGCAGCTGTACCGCAAGGCGGAGAAAGACGTGCTGCTGAACATCGGCAATCCTGCCAAACAGCAGGACTATTACACCAAGCTGCGCACGCTGAGCTCCGAAACGCGCAAGGCCCTGGCGGATCTGAACACCGCAGCCTCGGCTGACGGCGACCTGCCCGAGGCTGCGCGCAAATTGCCGGATACGGCCCTGGAATCCTTTGCGGCCTATGATTCCACCGTTATGGCCATGGCCGCCCAGCTGGTGAACGATCGCTCCGGCAAGGGCATGGACTTCCTGGAAGCCAACGCCATACTCACCAAAGAAAAGGACAAGATCCACCGGGCAGAAACCAGCCTGGATGAACTCAAGACCGCCACCCAGGTCATGCTGACAACCAACATGGAGGATCTGTCCAATTTGTCGGCCGAGACAGAGCGGCTGCTCTTCATCTCGGCCCTCGTTGGGCTTGTGGCGGGCGTGGGCATCGCCGCGTTCGTAGTGCTGTCCATCACCCGGCCCTTGGGGCGCATTGTTGATTTGGCCGTGGCCGTGGCGCGCGGCGACCTGAACGCCAGCATCAGCGGCGTGTTCACGGCGGAGATGGGCCGCCTCAAGGAGAGCATTGAAGCCATGCTGGCCGCTCTCAAGACCAAGATCGCCGAGGCGGACGAGAAGAGCGTGCAGGCTGCGGAGCAGGCGCGTTTGGCGGGGGTGGCCACCGAGGAAGCCAACCAGGCCAAGGCCGCGGCCGAGCGCGCCAAGGCCGAGGGCATGATCGCCGCCGCCACCCAGCTGGAGAAGGTGGTGGAGGTCATCAGCTCCGCCAGCGAGGAACTTTCCGCCCAGGTGGAGCAGTCCAGCCGGGGCAGCGAGGTGCAGGCCAGCCGCGTGGCCGAAACCGCCACGGCCATGGAGGAGATGAACTCCACCGTGCTTGAGGTGGCGCGCAACGCCTCGCAGGCGGCAGAATCCACGGACAGCGCGCGCAAGATGGCGGGCGAGGGCTCCGCCGTGGTGGGCCAGGTGGTGGCGGGCATCGGCACCATGCAGAGCGTGTCCCTGTCGCTCAAGCAGGACATGGGCCAGCTGGGCAAGCAGGCCGAGGGCATCGGCCAGGTGATGAACGTGATTTCCGACATCGCCGACCAGACGAACCTTCTGGCGCTCAATGCCGCCATCGAGGCCGCGCGCGCTGGCGACGCGGGCCGTGGCTTCGCCG
>DIVX01000129.1:23914-32226 GCA_002422505.1 Desulfovibrio sp. UBA6121 | reverse complement strand
ATCGCCGCCACCAACAAGGACCTGGCGGCGGAATCCGAGGCGGGCTCCTTCCGCCTGGACCTGTACTACCGCCTGAACGTCATCACCCTGCGCCTGCCCGCCCTGGCGGAACGGCGCGAGGACATCCCGCTTTTGGCCCGGCACTTCCTGCTCAAGTACTCCGAGCTGCTGGGGCGCGAGGTGCGCGAACTTTCGCCAGAGGTTCTGGCTGTGCTCGCCGCCTATCCCTTTCCGGGCAACATCCGCGAGCTGGAAAACCTCATGGAGCGCGCTGTGGTGCTGGCCGAGGGCGACACAGTGGAGCCGCAGCACCTGCCCCCGGACGTGCAATTGGACCAGCCGCAGCTTAAGGTCTCGCGGGCGGGCGGGCTGCCCACCCTGGAGGAGAACGAGCGCCAGCACATTCTGTGGGTGCTGGAGCAGACCGGCGGCAACAAGTCGCGCGCGGCGGAGATTCTGAACATCGACCGCGCTTCGCTGTGGCGCAAGCTCAAGAGGGCCGGGCTGGGCTGAGGCCCGCCCCTTTGCCCTCCGCCCAGATTCCGTCCCCGCATTCGCCTTCTGTCTAACCTTCGCTTCTCGCTTCCATTCTGCGCCCAGCTATCGTCTCCTTCCTCCGTCCTCCGCGCACTGTATTTCTCCGCCTTCTGCCCGGCCTTCGTCGCTTAGCCCCGCCTTTTGCAGCAACCCCCTTGCCTTCTAAAGCGCAGGGCGTTTCCTGGCGCCTTGTGCCGGGAAACGCCCTGCGCGTCATGGGGATTCCAAAGGGCCTCAGGCCCTTTGGCCGCCGGAGGCCTCTTTCTCCCCTCGTTCCCCTTTCTCTCTTCTCCTACTTGCCCGCTTCCAGCACTACGTCCACCAGGCGCGCCGCCTCCGCCTCCAGCACGATGTCGATGCTGGTCCGCAGGTCCTGTTCCAGGGCTTCCACTTCGGGCCTGTTGGCTTCCGGCAGGGCCACCAGGCGCACGCCGCCGCGCTGCGCGGCCAGCACCTTTTCGCGGATGCCCGCCACCGGCAGCAGCATGCCGCCCAGGGACATTTCGCCCGTCAGGGCCACGCCGGGTTTTGCCGCGCGTCCGGTCAGGAGCGAGAGCAGCGCCATGAGGATGGTGACCCCGGCCGAGGGGCCGTCTTTGGGAATGGCCCCGGCGGGAATGTGGATGTGCAGGTCCTGGGCGGCGAAGAAGTTTGGGTCCAGGCCGAAGCTTTGCGCATTGCCGCGAATGTAGCTGAGCGCTGTCTGGGCGGATTCTTTGAGCACGGCGCCAAGGGACCCCGTGAGCAGGAGCTGGCCGCTGCCGGGCATTTTTGCGGCCTCCACCAGCACTATTTCCCCGCCGGAATCGCTCCAGACCAGGCCGTTGACCACGCCGGGCCTGGGCGCGGGCCGGGCGGATTCGTGCGTGTAGCGCCGGGGGCCCAAAAGGCTCGCCAGCAGGGGGGCGTCCACCTGGGTGGGGTAGTCTCCGTGCGCGCCGTCCTTGAGGGCTATGCGCGCCAGCTTGCGGCACACGGANNCCAGGTTGCGCACGCCCGCCTCGCGCGTGTAGTCGCGGATGAGCGCGCGCACGGCCTGCGGGGTGAAGGTGGGCACCGGGTGGGTCAGGCCGTGCTCCATGCATTGGCGGGGGGCCAGGTGCCGCAGGGCTATCTGCTCTTTCTCGGCCTCGGTGTAGCCGGGGAAGTGCACCACCTCCAGGCGGTCCTGCAGGGGCGCGTCCAGGCGGGAAAGGTCGTTGGCGGTGGCGATGAACATCACCTGCGAGAGGTCGAAGGGCACGTCCACGAAGAGGTCGAGGAAGGAGCGGTTTTGCTCGGGGTCCAGAATCTCCAGGAACACCGCGCCGGGATCGCCGCGAAAGTCCTGGCCGACCTTGTCTATTTCGTCGAGCATGATGACGGGGTTGTTCACCCCCAGGCGGCGGATGGCCTGGATGATCTTGCCGGGCATGGCCCCCACGTAGGTGCGGCGGTGGCCGCGCAGCTCGGCTTCGTCGCGCAGGCCGGCCATGGACATGCGGTGGAACTTGCGGCCCAGGGCCTCGGCTATGCCCATGCCGATGCTGGTTTTGCCCGTGCCGGGGGGGCCGGTGAAGCAGAGCACCGGGCCGCGCGCCGGGGCCAGGCCCTTGCGGCGGGCCAGCAGCTCGCGCACGGTGCCGCGCAGTTCGTCCAGGCTGATGGGCTTGGTGAGGTAGTGGGCCGCGCCGGTGCGCATGGCCTGCACGGCGGACTGCACCGTGGCGAAGCCGGTGACAATGATGATTTGCGTGGCCGGGGAAAGGCGGCCCGCCTCGGCCAGCAGCGTCATGCCGTCCATCTTGTCCATCTTGAGGTCGGTGACGATGAGGTCGAAGCTCCAGGCGCGCACCTGCTCCAGGGCCTCCACGCCGTTGGCGGCGGTGCGCACGGCGTAGCCCTCTTTTTTCAGCACGTGGGCAAGATTGGTGCGGGCTATCTCTTCGTCGTCCACCACCAGCACGTGGGGCGGGGCGCTGGCGGCCAGGGTGCGCCCGGCCAGATATTCCAGCAGGCGCTCCTTCACGTGGTCCAGGCCGAAGTGCCGGTCGCTCAGGGTCTTTTCCACCCGGGCGAAGTCCAGGCAATCCGCAGTGGCGTTGTGCCAGGGCAGGCCGCTCAACCAGTCGATGTAGTTGAGCCCGATGGCGTACTCGGCCACGGAGGGGTCGGTTTTGTCCAGCCGCGCCAGCTCTTTGGCCACAACTGCGGCCACGGCCTCGGGCAGGGCGGCCCCGTCCACCTGGCCGCGCAGTTCGTCCAGCCCCTTGGTTGGTCCAGCCGCTTCTTCTTCGGTCTTCCGGAAAAATAACATCCGCTCTCCTCTCCAGCGCGTGCTGCCGCATGGTTTCTGGTTCCAATCATCCTGCTTACGCCAGAGTTTCTCCTGGTGTCAAAAGCGCTCCGCTTGGCGTTGTCACCCCTGGTCTTGTCATGTGCTGCAAATTGCAACACTTGGCCTAGTGTTGTGTTGCACAGTGATAAGTCAATAAATCAAGTATATTGCCTTCGACGTATTCAAAGCATGTTGCGATTCGCAACACATCCGTCGCGCAGGCTTGGAGTCTTGAATTAGCATCTCTTGCTATTTCAATGTGTTGCGTGAACGGCTCCCCATGGCATGTCCCATGAAAGAAGCGGGCCAAACACAAACGCCTACCCGAGGGGTCGCCATGAACAGCCTGCGTGACACGATGGAAACGACTTTTGCCGCCGCCACCTTTGCCGAGCGCAACCTGCCCCTTGAG
Organism: Desulfovibrio sp. UBA6121; assembly: GCA_002422505.1. Taxonomy (GTDB): domain Bacteria; phylum Desulfobacterota; class Desulfovibrionia; order Desulfovibrionales; family Desulfovibrionaceae; genus Humidesulfovibrio. The sequence continues at coordinate 28,960 of DIVX01000129.1, read as the reverse complement.
GCAAGCGAGTGCCTGGGCGAACGCGCGCGCAAACAGGCCGAAAAGGCCGCCGCCCGCGCCACGGCCCAAACCAGGCGGCAGCGCCCCAGCCTCAAGGCCTAGTTCGGTCCGAGCACGCCGCCATGCCCAAGACCCCACGCAAACCCAGCGAAAAGCAAGAGCTTCGCCCCCTCCGCCCGGAGTTTTCCCTGCGGCTGCGCAACGGCTGGCGCGAAGCGATTGAGACCTACGGCGAGGCGCTTTCCCTGGCCGAGGCCGGGGAAGGCGATATGGCGCGGGCGATTCTGGGCGAGTTCCACGCCGAGCACCGCAAAATTCTGGTGCTGGCGGACGAGGACGGCGTGCCCGAATCCATGGCCGCCTACAGCGTGAACCTGGCCGAGCGCCTGGCCTTTGACCTGGTGCTTTTGAGCGTGTGCGGCTGCGGCCGCAACGAGGGCGGCTGCGAGGCCACGGCCCGGCAGGCCGCCGCCGCGTTGTTCGAGGAGGCCGCCCGGCGCGGCGTGGCCTGCGCGCACATTCTGCGGCGCGGCCAGCGGGCAGAGGTGCTCTCCACCGTGAGCCTGGAGCTGCGGCGCGTGGAGTTCGTCATTACCCGCAGGGCAGAGGCCGAGCGGCGGCAGGCGGCGCTCATGGTGCCGGAATTTTCCCTGAAATGCTGAAGAAGAATCGCCCAATCATTGGCCTCGTCTGGCGAGCCGGCGCACTGCACCTGGAGAAGCGATGTTGACGAAAATCCTGCCCTTTCTTGCCTGGTTCAAAGACTTGAGCATCGGGGCGCTCAAGCGTGACGCGATGGCAGGCATGACCGTCGCGCTGGTGCTTATTCCGCAAAGCATGGCCTATGCGCAGCTCGCCGGGCTTCCGGCCTATTATGGTCTGTATGCGGCCTTTCTCCCCCCCCTGGTCGCGTCGCTGTTCGGCTCCAGCCGCCAGCTCGCCACCGGCCCCGTGGCGGTCGTCTCCCTGATGACGGCGGCCAGCCTTGAGCCCCTGGCCACGGCCGGGAGCGAGAGCTACATCGCCTACGCCATCGCGCTGTCGGTCTTTGTGGGCCTGTTCCAGCTCTCCCTGGGCGTCTTCCGGCTGGGCCTGGTGGTGAACTTCCTGTCGCACCCGGTGGTGAACGGCTTCACCAACGCGGCGGCCCTCATCATCGCCTCAAGCCAGCTGTCCAAGATGTTCGGCGTGTCCGTGGACAGCGCCGAGCACCATTACGAGACCGTGTGCAATGTCCTGTCCTCCGCTGTGCACTATACCCACTGGCCGACCCTGGGCATGGGGCTTCTGGCCCTCGCCATCATGATCGGGCTGAAGCGCCTTTCACCGAAGATTCCCGCCGTGCTCGCAGCCGTGGTGGTCACTTCGGTGCTCTCCTGGGCCACGGGCTTTGAGCACAACACCAAGCTGGAACTCTCGGCCATCAAATCTCCCCCGGCCATTACGGCGGTCACGGCCTTTAACGCCGCGACCGAGCGCGTGCGCGGGCTGTCCACCGAGCGCAGGGAGCACACGACGGCCCTGGAAGCGGCGAAGAAGCAGGGCGACTTCAACGCGCAGATCGTCGCGGAAAGCGAGCTGATGCGGGTCAACCACGACATGGAGCGGCAAAAGCTTGCGGCCCGGCACCAGCGCGCGGCATTGCGCTCCATGCTGTTCGCCATCGTGCGGGAGCCTGCTGGGCCGAGCGTCTACCCGGCTGACGCCCTGCCCGCCGGAGCCGAGACGGACGGGCGCACCTGGCGCATCAAGGTCGGCAACATCCCCCTGAGCCCGGAGGCGCTGCTGCTCAGCGGCGGCGGCGCCGTGGTGGGCGCAATACCCGAAGGCTTGCCGAGCTTCTCCCTGCCCAAGTTCGAGACCAGCGCGGCCATGCACCTTTTGTCCTATGCGATGATCATCGCCATCCTGGGCTTCATGGAGGCGATCTCCATCGCCAAGGCCATCGCCGACAAGACCGGGCAGCGCCTCGACCCCAACCAGGAGCTCATCGGCCAGGGACTGGCCAATCTCCTTGGCGCGACGACAAGCAGCTATCCCGTGTCGGGCTCTTTTTCACGCTCCGCCGTCAACCTGCAGGCCGGAGCGGTGACGGGAATGTCCAGCGTCATCACCAGCGTGGTGGTTCTGGGCGTGCTGCTGTTCTTCACTCCGCTTTTGTATCACCTGCCGCAGGCTGTGCTTGCCGCGGTGATCATGATGGCCGTGGTGGGCCTGCTGAATTTCTCGGGCATCGTCCACGCGTGGCAGGCCCAGAAGTTCGACGGCGTCGCCGCCGCTGTCACCTTTGCCGCAACCCTCATTTTCGCGCCGCACCTGGACAAGGGCATCATGATCGGCGTGGCGCTCTCGCTGGGGGTCTTCCTGTACAAGAGCATGCGCCCCAAGGTCAGTTCGCTGTCCCTGGCCGAGGACAACATCCTGCGCAGCGCGAAGGAATACGAGCTCGCCGAATGTGAGCATGTGGACGTCATCCGCTTTGAAGGACCGCTGTTCTTCGCCAACGCAAGCTACCTGGAAGACACCATCACCGACCGGCGGCTGGCCAAACCCAACTTGCGGCACATCATCCTTGTGGCCAAGGGCATCAACGGCATGGACGCCTCGGGCATGGAGGCCTTGTCCAGGATTGTGGACACCTGCCGCCGCGCGAAAGTGGACTTCTCCCTGGCGGGCGTGAACGAATCCGTCATGGGCGTGCTGCGCCGCTGCCACCTCGTGGAGAAACTCGGCCAGGACCATATTTTCCCCAACGCGGCCACGGCGATCCGGGTCGTGCATGAGCGGGCGGAGGATGCCTCCTGCCGCTGCTCCTGCCCGCTGCTTTCCTTCCTGCCCATGGCCCGGTCGGGAACCGGCGCTCGCGGCAAGGCCCAGCCGACCACGGCACGGCACTTGGGCCAGCGGATACATGCGGCGAAGCCATAAGGCCAACCGTCACCTCGCCCCACGGAGATCAAAATGGCGGAGCTTCGCCAGGAACATAACCACCAGGAGGAAGACATGGCTCAGGAAGTGACGAAAAAGCAGGCGCTGCTGAAGATGATCGGATTCGGCGTGGCCAGCGCGGCGGTTTATGGCGCGGTGTTCCAGCATGCCAACGCCATTACGGAACTGTTCGCGCGGGGCGGAGTGTACGCGGCAGCGCCCATCGCCACGGTGTTCCTGGTTTCCTATGTGCACGGCGGCTTCGCCTCCAACCTGTGGAGCGCGCTGGGCATAACCGCCAATGTTCCGTCCAAGACCGTGCAGGCCACCAAGACCAAGCGCCCCGAAGTGCGCGCCACTCTCAACGCCTAGCGCAGCGCGCAAAAGAAGGAGTCTGCCATGGATGTCGCTCTCGATACTCTGAAATTCATCGACCTGACCACGTCCTCCATCATCTTCTTGTTCATCGTCGGCTTCATTGGCGGCCTGGTGAGCGGGTTCATCGGCTCCGGCGGGGCCTTTGTGCTCACCCCGGGCATGATGAGCCTGGGCGNNACATGTGCCACAAGTTCCCCAAGGCGCTGGTGGGGGCCATCAAGCGCTTCCGCTACGGCCAGGTGGACGTCAAGCTCGGCCTGGTCATGGCGGCCAGCGCCGGTATCGGCGTGCAGGTGGGCATCAAGATCCAGAACGTCATCCTTGAGGCCTGGGGGCAGGCGGGCTCGAACCTGTACGTCAGCGTGTCCTTCGTGGCCGTGCTGGTCATTGTGGGCAGCTACGTGTTTTACGACGCCATGAAGTCTTCCCGCAACACCGGCGCGGATGAGGTGCCCGCTCTGGCCAAGCGCCTGCAGAAGATCGAGCTGTGGCCCATGATTACCTTCAAGACGGCCAAGGTGCGCATTTCCTTGTGGTTCACCGTGCCCGTGGGCTTCGCCACCGGCATGCTGGCGGCCACCATCGCCGTGGGCGGGTTCATCGGCGTGCCGGGCATGATTTATGTGCTGGGCTGCGGCGGTCTTGTGGCCTCGGCCTCGGAACTTGTCATCGCCTTCGCCATGGGCCTGGGCGGCACCATCAACTGGGCCATGCACGGCATGGTCGACATCCGCCTGACCATGATCATCCTGGCGGGTTCGCTCTTGGGCGTGCAGCTGGGAGCCATCGGCACCACGCTGGTGCGCGAGGTCATGGTCAAGATCGTCATGGGCTCCATCATGCTCATCGTGGCGGTTTCCCGCGTTCTGGCCCTGCCCAAGTACCTGGCGCAGCTGGGGCTCATGGATATTTCCGCCGACAAGGTTGAGCTCATGGACCAGGCCAGCTTCCTTATCATGTGCGCCGCGCTGGCCCTGGGCGCAGTGATCATTCTGGGCGCGATGTTCAAGGCGCGCCGGGCCCTTGCCCGCCAGCAGCGCGAGACCGCCTTCGGCCAGGCCTAGCCCCCGGCCCATTCCCCCATTCCGGCCATCCCGACCTTGGCCTGCGTCTTGCCCTCTTCCTGGGCGGGGCGCAGGCCTTCTTGCTTTTCCCCTCTTCTGCGTCCCCACCGCGCCGCATGTTTCCCCCCATGCCCTCTTTACGCACGTGCGGCGGGTTCTTCGGTTCTGCCTTGCAGACCGAAGAACCCGCCGCTACGGGGATTCCAAAGGGCCGCGGCCCTTTGGCGGGGTCCAGGGGCGGCGCCCCTGGGTTCATTCGCTTGGCGTCAGCTCTGCTGGCCGTCGGCCCGCAGCTTGTCCGTGATGGCCTTGAGGGTTTGCGCCTGGCGGGCCAGTTCGGCCACGGCCTTGGAGGCGTGGCTCATGGAGCTGGCCGTATCGTTGGAGATGCGGCTGATGTCCTCCACGCTCTTGTTGATTTCCTCGGACGTGGCGGACTGCTGTTCTGCGGCGGTGGCTATGGAGCGCACCTGGTCGGAGCTGGAATCCACCAGGGCCACGATGGTGCGCAGGGCCTGGCCGGACTCCTCGGCCAGGGTGGTGGCCTTTTGGATGGTCTCCACGGAGCGGTCCACGCCCTGAATGCTTTTGCGCGTGCCTTCCTGCATGCCGCGTATGGCGTCGCCCACTTCCTTGGTGGCGGTCATGGTTTTTTCGGCCAGCTTGCGCACTTCGT
>DIVX01000129.1:0-23896 GCA_002422505.1 Desulfovibrio sp. UBA6121 | reverse complement strand
CAGGTTGGTCTGGTCGGCAATGTCGCTGATGACGGAGAGGATGTTGCCGATGCCGTCGGCCTGGCGGCCCAGGGAGGCCATGTCGGTCTTGAGGTCCTCGCTGGTTTTTTGCACCTGGCCGATGCCGGACACCACCTGCGCCACCACCTGTTCGCCCTGGGCGGCGTTCTTGCGGGCGTTTTCGCTGGTTTCTGCGGCGCGGCCAGCGTTTTGGGCCACTTCCAGCACGGTGGCGTTCATTTCTTCCATGGCGGTGGCGGTCTCGGTCACGCGCTGGGACTGGTGGTCTGCGCCGCGCCGCGACTGTTCGATCTGGGTGGTGAGGTCTTCCGCCGCAGAGGACACGATGCCCACCACCTGCTCCAGCTGGTTGGCGGCGTGCAGCAGGCCTTCGCGCTTGGCCTGGGCGGCCTGCTTCAGGGCGTCTTCGGCCACGGCGGTGGCGCGGCTGGCTTCTTCCGCCAGGCGCGATGCCTCCACGGTTTTCTGTTCGCTCTCGGCGATCATGTCCTTCAATTTGTTCACCATGTGGCGCAACGTGTCGGCCAGGGTGCCTATTTCGTCGGCCCGCACCACGTCAAGCTGGCGTTCCAGGTCGCCATGGGCCACGGCCTCGGCGAAGGAGGCCGTGCGTTGCAGGGGCCGCGCCAGGGAGCGGGCGAACAGCAGTCCGAGCGCGCCCATGATGATGGAAATGACCGTGGCGGCCAGGAAGATGGCCCAGGAGATTTTGCCTTCGGTATCTTCTATGATTTTGCGGTCTTTGCCGATGAAGAGCATGCCGCGAATGTCGCCGTCGCCCTCTTTGATGGGCCAGTAGGCGGTTTCATACGACTTGCCCAGGATGGTGTTCTGCGAGAGGAACAGCTCGCCCTTCTTCAGCACGGTTTCCAGCACGTTGGGATTGTCCATCTTGGTGCCGGTGGCGCGCTTGCCGTCCTTCATCACCGTGGTGGCGATGCGCGTGTCGTCCTCGAAAAGTGTTACTTCAAGGCCGGTAAGGGCCTTCAGGGCGTCCACCTGGGCTTCGCTGGCCAGGTCTATGCCCATGGCCAGCACGCCGATGACGGTGTCGCCCTGCTTGATGGGGTGGGCGGCCAGGATGGCGAACTTGACGATTTTGCCTTTTTCAATGGAGGACCCGGCCTTGCCCTTCAGGGCCTCGCCCACGCAGAAACGGTCGGCGGCGCTGTCGCCCGCCTTGTCGGAGTGGCCGCGCGCAAGGATGACGCCCTTGGCGTCGGTGACGAAGGCGGTGCCCGCGCCGAAGATTTCCAGCTGGGTTTTAAGCAGTTCGCGCAGGGTCTTGGCGTCGCCCGCAGCGGCCGCTTGCGTTAGCAGCGGATTGTGCGAAAGCGAAGTGACGGCGTGCAGCGCGGAATCTTGCTGGCTCTGCACTTCTTTGCTCACCACGGTTTGGAACAGCCGGATGTTGTCTTGGGCCTCGGCGTTGAAGCCTTGGCGTGCAAAATAGTGCGCCGCCAGAAACAGGCTGATGCTGGTGACGAGAACAGCTCCGAGAACCATTCCTGTTACTTTAACAAAAATGTTGAGTTTCATGCCACACCCCTGAATAACACTTTTTGATCATTAATCAAACCCACCAATTGCAAGGACTTGTACTCTATCGGCCATTGGTGGGTATTGCAACAGGGGTACGCGAATATGGAATACGCAAAATAATATTTTAGAGACAGCGCGTTGGCCTGCCCGGATGCGGAAGTTGACCCCGCAGGCCAGCGGGAATACCGTGGCGCAGCGGTTTTCCCCCCAACCAAGGACTTCCATGCCAGACGCACAAAGCCAGGCGCCGCAGCCGATTATGACCCAGGCCCGGCGCATGTTCCTGTTTCTCATCATACTCACCGCCGCCTCGCAAATAGGCATGCAGGGCTGGATTACCCTGTTCAACAACTTCGCCGTGGAGCGCGCCGGGTTCGGCGGGCTGGAGGTTGGCCTGGTGCAGGCCGTGCGCGAGGTGCCGGGGTTCTTGTCCCTGCTGGTGGTCTATGTGCTGCTTGTGCTGCCGGAGCACCGCATTGTGGCCCTGGCCATAACCGTGCTGGGGCTTGGGGTGGGAATAACCGGCCTGTTCCCCAGCTTTTGGGGCCTTGTGGCCACCACGCTGGTCATGAGCTTCGGCTTTCATTATTACGAGACCCTGAACATGTCGCTGACGTTGCAGTATTTCGACCGCTCCCAGGCCCCGCTGGTGTTCGGCAGGCTGCGCAGCGTCACCGGCGTCACCAACATCGCCGTGGGGCTGCTGGTGCTTTTTGCCTCTCGCGTGGCAGATTACGCCGCAATCTACGGCGTGCTGGGCGTGGTGGTGGCCCTGGCCGGTCTGTGGGCGCTTACGCAGAACCCCAGCCATTCCGGCGTGCCTGTGCAGCGCAAGAAGATGTTCTTGAAGCGCAGGTACACCCTGTATTATGTTCTGACCTTCCTGGCCGGGGCCAGACGGCAGGTGTTTCTGGCCTTTGCCGTGTTTCTGCTGGTCAAGAAGTTCGGCCTGAGCATCAGCGAGATCACCGGGCTGTTCATCCTGAATAACGCGGTCAACGTCATCGCCAACCCGCTCATAGGCCGGGCCATAAACCGCTTCGGCGAACGGCTGCTGCTGAGCGTGGAGTATGCCACCGTGACTGTAGTGTTCTGCGCGTACGCCTTTTGCGACTCCCTGGCGGTGGTCTTGTGCCTGTACGTGCTGGACCAGCTGGTCATCAACTTCGCCATGTGCATCAGCACGTATTTCCAGAAGGTGGGCGATCCCAAGGACATCGCTCCCACCATGGCCGTGGGCTTCACCATCAACCACATCGCCGCCGTGGTGATTCCGGTCATCGGCGGAGCCTTGTGGCTGTGGGACTCGCGGGTGGTGTTTCTTGGCGGGGCGGGGCTCTCCCTGTGCTCCCTCATCGCGGCCCAGTTCATCCGCACCCGGCCCGAAGGCCCGGAGGACCATGGCGCACGAACCGCTTGAGCAGCCGCTTTTCAGCGTCATTATCCCCAGTGCGGGCAGGCGTCCGCGCGGGTTGGCCCAGGCCCTGGGCAGCGTGCAGGCGGCCCTTAAGCACAGCGGGCTGGCCCCCGGCCAGGTGGAGGTGCTGGTGGGCTTCGACGCCTGCGACGGGGCGCGGCCGCAATCCGCACTGGAACGGCTGCGCTACTTTGTGTTGCCCAGGCCCGCCGGGGGCACCTGCGGCTTCGGCAACCACATCCGGCATATCCTCATGAAGCAGGCCGCAGGCCGCCACCTGCTGTTTCTGGACGACGACAACGCCCTGACCCCGCAGGCCTTTACCCACTACCTGCCGCACCTGGAAGCGGAGCTGATCATCGCCAGCATCGACACCAGCCGGGCCTTTGCCGAGGCGCCCCTTTTGCCCCGGCCCGCGCCTCCCGGCGCGGATGCGGCCACCGACGCCGTCCGCCAGGGCAACATCGACCCCCTGTGCCTGTGCGTGGCGCGGGAGCTGGCCTTTGTGCGCTGCGGCGGCTGGCAGGACGAGGGCGGGTACGAGTCGGACTTCGTGAACATTCGCAAGTATTTTCGCCGGGCGCGTACGGTGGTGCGCATTGCGGGCGTGGTGGGCGTGTACGATGCCGGGCGCGGCCTGGACCCTCAGGGTCTGAATCCGCGCCAGCAAAAATTGGACGTCGAAGAGCGTTAGCCCGCGCGCGGGCGACCCTTCCTTGCGCCTTTGGCGCAGGCGTGCGCAATCTTTGCTCTGCCCAGGCATCGCGCGTTGGCGCAACGCGGTGCTTAAATTAATACAATCAGCATGTTGCGTGTTTGGCATGGCGGATGCTGTTGTGTCGTCATCGCCGCACGGCGCGGAGGAGTTTCCTCCAGGCCGCAACGGGTGTTTCCAACACACAACCGCATTTGAAGGAGCACTGACCATGCTGAAGAAATTCGCCGCTTTCGCCCTGGTTCTCGCCCTGGCCGCCCCGGCTTTCGCCCAGACCGTCAAGGTCACCGAGCCCGCCCCGGTTGCCGCCAAGGCCGCCATCGCCCCCGGCGCAGAAAAGCAGGAAGAGCAGAAAGCCGTGAAGGCCGAGAAGAAGGCCCTCAAGGCGGAGAAAAAGGCCGCCAAAAAGGCCGCCGTTGCCGAAAAGAAGGCGGAGAAGAAGGCCGCCAAGGTCGAAAAGAAGGCCGAAAAGGTCGCCGAATAGCGCATACTCTCCCGCCCATTCTCCCTCCTCGCGGCGCGGCCTTCCACAGCAGGGGCCGCGCCGCACTTCTTTTATGCCCGTTTTTCAGCGCAGGAGCCGCGCACGCGCCAAGGGCTTGGTGTTGGCGCTGTTCTTCCGCCAGGCGGCGAGGCGTCCGCCTGTCCGCATGGATGATTGGCGGCAGGCGCACCCGGTGCGGGGCCTTGCCGCCAATTCTGCCGCGCCGCGTTGTGTGCCATAGTCGGGCGGATTGTCACCTGCATGGTGCAGACATCCAGGCACGCATCTTGTAGGGTGCGCTCGGCATGGAAAAAGCTGCTGGCCTGTGCGCGTTGCAGGCCAGAGGGTTTCGCCTGTGCCCTTGAAAGCGAGAAACCGTCCGGCGCATTGCGCGTTGTGGGAGCGGGGGAAACCTTTTGCCTGGGGATGCCATGCCGCGCAGCTTTCGTCTTGCCGTGCTTCTTTTGCTGACGCTTTGCGCAGCGCCCGCCGCCCTGGCGGCCCCGGCGGAAGCCGGGCTCGAGGCGGCGCCGTTCCCTTATGCCAACCGCTACAAGGCCACGGTGTACGGCACCCCGCCGGAGAGCAGGTACAAGCTCCCGGACGAGGCGGCCGAAGCCCAGCCCGAAACGCGCTCGTTCAAGATCGACGGCCGCCGCATACCGGAGCTTTTCTGGTATTGCGAGTCCGTGGAGTACTCGGTGTTGCTGCAGAAAAAAGAGGCCCCGCTGATCTTCGTCATCGCGGGCACCGGGGCCAGGTTCAATTCCTCCAAGGTGCGCTTTCTGCAGCAGTTGTTCTACAGCGCCGGGTTCCATAGCATCGGCATTTCCTCGCCCACGCACTACAATTCCCTCGTCAGCCTGTCCAAGCACGGCATTTCCGGCTATGTGCCCTACGACGTGGAGGATTTGTACACGTTGATGCGCTGGGTGAAGGAGGACGTGGAGAAGACGGCCAAGGTGAGCCGCTACAGCGTCACCGGCTACAGCCTGGGGGCCCTGCACTCCGCTTTCCTGGCCAAGCGTGACGAAAAAGACAAAATCTTCAACTTCGACAAGGTGCTGCTCATCAACCCGCCGGTGGACCTGTACAATTCTGCGCTGGTTTTCGATTCCTGGCTGGCCGAGACGGGCAACACCAGGCAGACGCCCGAGCAGGCGGTGAACAAGTTCATCGAGAGCTTCACCGACTTCTACCGCACCAACCATGTGGGCCGGTTGGACAGCAGCGTGCTGTACCGCTTCTTCAACACGCTGGACGCCAACGACGACGAACTGCGGCAGCTCATCGGCGTGGGCTTTCGCGTCACGGCGGCGTCCATGATCTTCACCTCCGACGTCTGCCTAAAGGCCGGGTACGTGGTGCCCGCCGACAAGACCATCGCCACCAGCGAGCCGCTGCTGCCGTACTTCACCGCCGCCAGCCGCATCTCTTTCGAGCAGTACTTCGACGAGTTTCTGCTGCCGTATCTGCAATCGCGCGAGGGCGGCATGACCAAGGAAAAGGCCCTGGCGGCCTGCACCCTGGCGAATCTGGGCGGCTACCTGCGCTCTGCGGGCAACGTGTATGTCATCGGCAACGACGATGACCCCATTTTGAACGAGCGCGAGCTGGCCTACCTGAAGGACGTGTTCGGCCAGCGGGGGACCTTCTTCCCGCACGGCGGGCACTGCGGCAACCTGCAGTACGTGGGCTTTGCGCAAAAAATGCTCAAGATCATCCAGAAGCAGGGGGCGCAATGAACATCCTCGGCACGCCGCTGCACGCCGTCCGGTCTGTGGCTTTCGTCGCCCTTGCGGCCCTGCTGTGCGCCTGCGCCGCCACGCGCCAGGCCCCGGAGCACACCCTGCCGCAAACCTCGTTCCGCGCGCCTGTTTCCCACCAGGTGGACGCAGAGGCCGCCAAGCGCATCGACGAGGCCTCCATGCTCTATGTGTATGATCCCATTGAGGGCATGAACCGACGCATGTACAATTTCAACGCCATGGTCGACCGGGCGGTCTTTGTGCCCGTGGCCACCGGCTACCAGGCTGCCGTGCCCAAAACCGTGCGCACCGGCGTGTCCAATGTCATCGGCAACCTGAACGAGGTGCCCTGCCTGGCCAACTCCGCCCTGCAGGCCGACCAGGACAAGGTGAACGTGACGCTGATCCGCTTCGTCACCAACACCATTCTGGGCGTTGGCGGCATGTTCGACGTGGCCACAAACCTGGGCTTCGAGCGCGAGGACGAGGACTTCGGCCAGACCCTGAGCGTTTGGGGCGCGCCGAGCGGCGCCTACGTGGTGCTGCCCTTCTACGGTCCCTCCAGCGTGCGCGATACCGTGGGCACCGCGGGCGACATGGTGTTCTCGTATTATCAGATGGAATACATCTTCGACCTGGCGGGCGTTTCCGACCATGCCCTGGCCCGCAACGTGAACACCGCAGTGCGCGCGGTGAACACCCGCTCGGAAATTCCTTTCCGCTACTACACCACGGACACGCCCTTTGAGTACGACGTGCTGCGCTTCGCCTACACCAAGGCCCGCGTGCTGCAGGCCCTGGACTAGCCGCAAGGGTTCGGCCCCGGTTCGCCATGGAGTGCCGGGCCGCTGCCTGCGTTCGTGTCGGGAGGGTTGCCGCCCCGCGCCCGGCTGGCGAACGCCTGGGCCGGTCCGCTGCTCTCCTGCCGCAGGGGGCTTTGCGGCTGCGCAAATATCGGCGCGCACCCTGGCGCAGGTTCGCATTATTTGCTACGTGTGCTGGCACGCCACATGGCCTTGCTTTGCGTACAAAGGAGTCCTCCATGCTGAAGAATATTGCGCCCCTCGCCTGCACCGCCCTGCTGCTGTGCGCCTGCGGCCCCACCGTATTGACCCAGCCGGTGCCGGTGTCCACGGACCCGCCCGGCGTCAACGTCGTGGTGGACGGCAAGGCCGCCTGCGTCTCGCCCTGCCAGCTCGACCTTGCGCGCAACCAGGACCATTTGCTGACCCTGACCAAGGAGGGCTACCGTCAGCAGGACGTGGCCATCAAACGCCAGTACCAGACCAACAAGGTGCTGCTGAACGCCATCAATCAGGGCGCGCAGTCCGCCAATTTTTTTCAGAGCGGCTGGATGGGCGCGAACCAGGGCGTGATGTCTGTGAACAGCCAGGAGGAGACCGGCGAGGCGTATGTGCTCTCGCCCTCCACCCTGAGCCTGCGCATGGTTCCCGTGGGCGGCTTTCCCGCGCGCACCAGCTCGGAGCAGGCGGCCCAGGCCGGTTCTGCCCAGCATTCCCCGCTGGACATCATGAGCCAGGGCGACCAGCAGCTGCTGGAAAACGCCCTGGAAACAGGCCGCAGCGGCGTGGCGTGCGCCTGGAACAACGCCGATAGCGGGGCCGCGTTCTCCGTGGTGCCGGAGCCCGCCCAGGAGAGCGAAGGCGGCATGGTGTCGCGCTGGTTCACCCTGGCCGCGCGGCAGAACGGCGTAACCGCCACCGGGCGCTACCCGGCGCACCGCGCGGGGCGCGGCGAATGGATCTTGAGCCTGCCCGGCGGGAATCTGGGCACGTCCTCCGGCGCGGGCATGGACAAGGGCGCGGAGGACCTCTCGCGCAGCGAGACCCTGCGCTCCCTGGGGCAGGCCCCGTGGCCGACGGCTTCGAAGAGCTGGGACATGGGCTCTTCCAGCTCCACCCACACCAGCACCAGCGCCACCCCAGGCGGCAGCTCCACCACCACGACCAGCACCAAGACCTCGGCCAAGGCCGGGGTGAGCATTGGCCCGGGCGCGCTGGTGAATGTCCTCGACGCCTTGCAGTAGGCCAAAGCGGGGGGAGGCCTAGGGCTTCACCCCCGCCACCACGCCCGCGTGGTTCGGCCCGCTGAACTCCAGCCGCCGGATGCTGGCAAGCCCGGCCCCGGCCAGCATGCCGCCGATCTGCCGGGCGGAGTATGCCTGCCCGCCCTCTGTGCCCAGCAGCATGTTCAGGGAAAAGAGCGCCGGGAACTCCGGGCCGTCCAGCTCATCGTTCAGCAAGAACTCCTGCACCATCAGCACGCCGCCGGGCGCAAGCCCCGCTGCGGCCTTGCGCACTATCTCCGCGCACATTTCCGGCGCTTCCCCGTGCAGAATGTGCGAAAGCCAAGCCAGGTCGAAGCCGCCTGGCAACTCGTCGCGCGTGTAGTCGCCGGGGATGAAGGCCAGTCGCCGCCCGCCTGCATCTGCCGCGTCCTCCGGCGCATACTCCAGGCCGAAGCGCCGGGCCGTGGCCTCGGCAAAGGGCCGGGTGGTGGGCTGGTCGAACACTGTGGCGTGCAGTTCCGGGTGCGCCAGGCAAAAGTGTATGGCATAGGTGCCGGGGCCGCCGCCCAGGTCCAGCATGCGGGTGCGCCCGGCCATGCCCGGCAGGCCCGCCGCGCCAAGCAGCCTGTCCAGCCGGGGGGCCAGCACCGGGGCTATGCCCATGGCCATGTTGAACATGCCCAGCAGGAAATCCTGCCGGTCGGCCTCGGTCCATTCGCGCCCGCCGCGCACGCGCTTGCCCGTGCGCACGGCCTGGGCCATGGCGCCAAAGCTTTCCACAAGGTTCATGTGGTGCCGGATGATATGACCCTGGTAGCGCGGCGAACTGCGCACCAGGAAGGCCTCGGCCTGCTCCGTGAGGGCGAAGGTTTCGGCCTTGCGCACCAGCAGGCCCAGGCCGCACATGGCGGTCAGGAGCATGTCCAGGGCGCGGGCGTCGCAGCCAAGGGCGGGCGCGAGCTTCTCCGCGCTGGCCGGGCCTGCGGCCAGGGGCGAGAACACATCGAGCGCCACGGCGGCGTGCAGGGCGCAGGAGCCCCAGTACGCGGCGGATACGGTTAAAAGCGGGCCGGGCGTCAGAACCGGGGCCGGGGTTTTGTTTGCTGCCGGGGCGGAAACGCTGCGCGCGCGGGCGCTTTGCGTTGCGTTCGCGCCGCGTTCACGGGATGCTTTTCTGGGCATGGAGGCCTCCTGCCTTTGAGGGTTTGCGGCCAGGATATCCCAGGCGGCGCGTAATGCGCAAGGGCGCTTCCGTCGCCAAAACGTCACACAGAGTTCACCTGGGCAGCACCCTTTGCGGGCCGGGGCGGAGTAGGTCGGGAGTGCCTGGGCCGGATGCGGTCCGGCCCCCCCCAACAGGAGCACCGCCATGCGCAACATTCCGGTCTGGGGCAAGATAGCCCTGGGTCTCGCCGTTTCCGCCCTCATCACCCTGGCCATAGCCGCCGTGGGTTTCCTTGGCATACACACCACGGGCGACGCCCTAGCCGAAACCGTGGAGCGGCGCATGCCCGTGCAGCGGCAATTGGCTGCGCTGCGGCACAGCCTTACCGCCATCCAGCGGGCGGAGCGCACCCTGCTGATTCCGGAAACCATGGAGAACCCGGCCCAACTGGCGCGGCAGAAGTCCAACCTCACCAAATACTGGGCCCAGGCCGAGGCCGCCATTGCCGCCTACGAGACCCTGCTGCCGCAGGAAACCGCCGCGCCGCAGCCCGCCGCTGCGCCCGCCGCTGCGCCCGCCGCCGCGCCCGCCGATGTCTCTGGCGGTCAGAACGCCACCCAGCCCGAGGCCGCAGCGCCCGGCGCGGCCTGGCGCGAGTTCCGGGAGGCCTGGGACGCTTGGGGCGCGCGGCACCGCAAGGTGCTGGAGTTGTTGGAGTCGGACATGCGCTTCGGGGCCATGGCCCTGTCCATGCGCGAGGCGCGGGAATCGCTGCTGCGGGTGGAGGCCGCCCTGGATACCCTGCAGGAGCAGGAACGCGCAGGCACCGAGGCCTTTGTGGGCCAGGCCCTGCCCCAGGCCGCCAAGGACCGCGCCTTCCTGCTTTGGGCGGCGCTGGTGGCCGTGCTCAGCTCCCTGGGCTTTGGCGCGTATGTGGCCAACGACATCAACCGTCCGCTGCGCAAGGCCCTGGCCTTTGCCGAGCGCGTGGCCGCAGGCGACCTTTCGGCAGAGCTTTCCGTGAACCGGCGCGACGAGCTGGGCAAAATGGCCCAGGCCCTGCGCGCCATGGTGCGCGAGCTGCAAAAGGAAATCGCCCTGGTGGAGGAGCGCGGCGCGGAGGCGGCCAGCGAGGCCGAACGCGCGCGCTTGGCCGTGGAGGAAGCCCGCGAGGCCGGGCTCAAGGCCGAACTTTCGCGCCGCGAGGGCATGCGCCTGGCCGCAGGCCGCATGGCCGAGGTGGTGGACCGCCTGGCCACGTCCTCGCAGCAGCTGGCCACGCAGGTGGAGCAGTCCGCTGCGGGCGCGGTGGAGCAGTCGCGGCTATCGGGGGAATCCGTCGCCTCGGTGGAGCGGCTGCTTGCGGGCGTGGCTCAGGCCGAAACCGGGGCCGCCCGCGCGGCGGAGACGGCGGAAAGCGCCCGCGCCCGGGCCGACGAGGGCGCGCGCAGCGTGACCCAGGTGGCCCGCGTGGTGGCCGCCGTGCAGGACCGCGCCGAGGCCCTGCGCGGCAGCATGGACGCCCTGCGGGCGCGCAGCGAGGACATCGGCCGCATCATCACCGTGATTGACGACATTGCCGACCAGACGAACCTGCTGGCGCTCAACGCGGCCATAGAGGCCGCCCGCGCGGGCGATGCCGGTCGGGGGTTCGCCGTGGTGGCCGACGAAGTGCGCAAGCTGGCCGAGAAGACCCAGACCGCCACCAAGCAGGTGGACCAGGCCGTGCGCGGCATTCAGGCCGAAACGCGCGCCAGCCTGGAGCAGGTGGACCTGGCGGGCCGCGCCGTGAACGAGGCCACCAGCCAGGCCGACGCCTCGGCCTCGGCCTTGGGCGAGATTGTGGCCCTGGCCTCGCAGACCTCAAGCGAGATACGCGCCATTGCCGGGGCCTCGCGCCACCAGGGCGAGGCCGGACGCGAGGTGGGCGACTCGGTGGGCCGCATGAGCAGCATCAGCGGGCAAACCAGCGTGGCCATGGATGAATCCGCCAGGGCCGTGGCCGAACTGGCGGACCAGGCCCGCCGCCTGGGCGGCATTGTGGAGCAGATTCGCCAGGACGCCGATGGCGATGCGGCGGGCGAGGAGCGCCCGGAACTGGTGGCTGCGGCCTAGCCGGAGACCCTGCGCGGCTGTTGGCCGCTGCCTGTTTCGGGGCGGGTGGGCGGCGCATTGTTTCGCAGCGGGGCGGCGGCGCATGCGCCCGTTGCGGCCAGGGGATTGAGGAAGGGCGCAAGGGTTCCGGTCCGCTTGGGCGGGCCCTGGGACGTTTGCGTGGCGCGGCAAAGCTGCGGGCGGCCACGTGGGCCTGGGTCTTAAGCGCATCCGCACCAGGCCCTACGCGCCGCGCACTAACGGCAAGGCCGAGCGGTTCATCCAGACGGCTCTTCGCGAGTGGGCCTACGCCGCCAGCAACGCCCAGTCAAACGAAAGAGCCAACGAGTTGCCCCGCTGGCTCCATGAATACAACTTCTACAGGAATCACAAAATGTTACAAAGCAAAACACCCGTCAGCCGACTCGAACGGGTTGTGAACAACGTCCTGTCACTCCACATCTAGCGGGTTATCTCCGTGCCGATGCCGCAGGCGGTGAACAGTTCCAGCAGCACGCAGTTTTCCACGCGGCCGTCGATGATGTGGACCTTTTCCACCCCGGCCATGATGGCCTCCAGCACGCATTGCAGCTTGGGAATCATGCCGCCCACCACCACGCCGCTTTCAATGGCCTGGAAGGCCTGGGTGCTGGTCATGCTGGGAATAAGCTGCTTGTTTTTGTCCAGCACGCCGGGCACGTCGGTCAGCAGGTGCAGGCGCTTGGCGCGCATGGCCCCGGCCACGGCCCCGGCCACGGAATCGGCGTTGATGTTGTATGTGTGGCCTTCGTCGTCCACGCCCACGGGCGCTATGACCGGAATGATGCCGATGCCCATGAGGGATTTGAGGACGTTGGTCTCGATGGCCGTCACCTCGCCCACCATGCCCAGGTCGATGATCTCCGGCGGGGCGGTTTCGCTGGTGACGGCGAGCTCCTTCTTCTCGGCGCGGATGAGCATGCCGTCCTTGCCGGAAAGGCCCACCGCCCGGCCCCCGGCCAGGTTGATGAGGTTCACGATCTCCTTGTTGACCTTGCCCACCAGCACCATCTCCACCACGTCCATGGTGGCGTCGTCTGTTACGCGCAGGCCCTGGCGGAAGTGGCTTTCAATGTTCAGGGCCTTGAGCATTTTGCCTATCTGCGGGCCGCCGCCGTGCACGATGATGGGGTTGACCCCCACGTACTTGAGCAGCACCACGCTGCGCGCGAAGCTTTGCTTCAGGGTCTCGTCGATCATGGCGTTGCCGCCGTATTTTATGACCACGGTCTGCCCGGCGAATTCGCGGATGTAGGGCAGCATCTCGATGATCATGCGAGCGCGCTCGGCTTCCTTGCTCAGGTCGCGGGGCGTTTGCGTGGGGCAGGCGAAGGCCGCTTTGGAGTCGTCGGGCGTGGTCATGGGAAACCTCCGGCAGGGAAGATGGCGCGGGCGGGGCGGGGCCTCGCTTCGCGGCTGGCGGACAATCGCCCGCAGGGTGCGGTTCTGTCAAGAAATCCGGCGTGTGGAAGCGGGCCCGAAGGGGGCGCATGCGGACCGCGGCACGGCCGCGCGTTGTCGCTGGCGGCCCGTCGGGTCCGTCAGGCCGAAGCTACTGGGCGGTTTGCCCGGCCAGCGGGCGGAACAGCACGCGCTCGTACCCCTTGGAAAGGCAGCGGGCCAGCGCACCGGGCAGGCCCATGTCGCGCAGGCGGCAATACACGTGCAGCGGGTTCAGGCGGTGGGTCAGGGCGTCTCGTATGCGGCGGCTCATGGCGTCTGGCTCCTGTTGCCCGTCTTATCGACGGAGCGGACAGGACGCATTAGCCGGATGGGTGGGCTTTGGCAAGGGGCGGGGCGCGAATTTTGCGCGTCCTACAGCATTTTACTGCGTTTGAGCAGCACGATGATGGCTGTGGTGAGCAGGGCCGTGCCCGCCGCCACCAGGGCGAAGGCGCTGGGGTGGCCTTGCAGCGGCAGGCTGATGTTCATGCCGTACATGCTGGTGACCAGCGTGGGCACCATGAGCACCACGGTGAAGGAGGTGAGCACCTTCATGATCTGGTTGACGCTGTTAGAAATGATGGAGGAATACACGCCGGAAATGGAGTTCAGGACCTCGTTGAAGATCTTGGACATGTAGATGCCCTGGCGCGTGTCGGTGAGGGCGTCGTCCAGCACGTCGGCCTCGTCCTCGGTAAAGGCCAGCCGGGCGCTTGCGCCCACGGTAAGCCCCTTGCGCACCAGCCGGTCGATGATGAAGTCGTTGGTCTTGAGGGCGGAGTGGAAGTAGGTGACGCTTTTCTGCAGGGCCAAAAGCACCATCAGGTCGTCGTTGGAGCGCGAGCGCGCCAAATCCTGCTCCACTTCCTGGATGCGCGCGCTGATGTCTTTGAGATAGTGCATGAACAACTGGGCCACGCCCTTGGTGAGCGCGCAGATGAGCTGCTCCGGCCGCAGGGGGCTGGCCTGGGTGTTGCGTTGGCGCACGCGGCGCAGAATCTCCGCCAGGGGGGCGTCGGCCTGGCGGCAAATGGTGATGAGCGCGCCTGGGGCGAGCACCACGCCAACGGGCAGGGTGGAGTGGCGCAGGTCGCCGTGGCGCGTTTCCAGAAACGGGGCGCGCAGAATCAGCAGGGTGGCTTCGTCGTCCACCTCGATGCGCGGGCATTCGTGCAGGTCCAGCGCGTGTTCTATGAGGCGTTCGTCAACGCCGGTCAGCTCGGCCGCGCGGCGCAGTTCGCCTGCGTCGGGCTCGCAGAGGTCCAGCCACAGGCCAAGGCCGCAGTCCTGGCCGGACAACTGGCTGGGCTCGCGTCCGGCGGGATCGTGAATGGAGAGCATGCGCGGCTCCGGGTTCGCGGTTGGGCCGCCCGTCAAACAATGGGGCAACAAGGCAACAGGACGGCAGGGCGACAAGACATTTTCTAGCCCGCAAAGCGGGCATTTGCGCGCCGGAAGCGTGACGATTGCGTGACGCCCGGCCCGCTGCTGCGGGCCTTGCCGTGTGCCCTGCATTGGCGTATTGCTGCAAAGAGAGCGAGGAGGGTTCGCATGGAAGGCTTTTGGACCGCGCACGTCATCTGGTTCCTGGCGGGATCGGCTTTTCTCCTGGCGGAGATGGCCCTGCCGGGCTTCGTGCTGCTGTTCTTCGCCCTTGGGGCCTATGCGGCCTCCCTTGCGGCCTATGCCCTGGGCCTTGGCCCCGGCGGGCAGTTCGTGGTGTTCATTGCGGCCTCTTTGGCCGGGGTGGCGCTTTTGCGGCGCATGTTTCTGCGCGTGTTTCGCGGCCGCACCCTGGCCCAGGCCGAGGGCGAAACCGACCAGGGCCTGGATGACCCCGGCGCAGGCAAGGCCGCCGTGGCCACCCGCGCCATGGGACCGGAACGCCCCGGCGAGATAAAGTTCCGGGGCAGCTTCTGGCGCGCCGCGTCGGTGGAGGACATCGGCGAGGGCGAGGACGTGATCATCATCGGCCCGGCCAAGGACGACCCCGGCGCATACCTTGTGCGCCCGGCGGGCGGCGGCGCCAAACATCGGGGAGGCTCGTGATGGACGGCGGACTTGTCATTCTCATTCTTCTGGCCGTGCTGGTCATCATCGTTTTCGCCAAAACGGCGGTGGTGGTGCCGCAGAAGTCGGAATTCATAGTGGAGCGCCTGGGCAAGTACGACAACACCCTGGGCGCGGGCTTCCACATCCTCATCCCCTTCATTGACCGCGTGGCCTACAAGCGCTCCATGAAGGAGGAGGTGCTGGAGATTCCCCCCCAGGTCTGCATCACGCGCGACAACGTTTCCGTGTCCATCGACGGCGTCATCTACCTTGAGGTGCGCGACGCCAAGCTTTCCAGCTACGGCATCGAGAACTACTACCAGGCGGCCATCCAGCTGGCGCAAACGAGCTTGCGCTCGGCCATCGGCAAGATCGACCTGGACAAGACCTTTGAGACGCGCGAGACCATCAACCATCAGGTCATCACCGCCGTGGACGAGGCCGCCCTCAACTGGGGCATCAAGGTGCTGCGCTACGAAATCAAGGACATCAACCCCCCGGCCAGCATCATGGCCGCCATGGAGCTGCAGGTGAAGGCCGAGCGCGAAAAACGCGCCGAAATCGCCCGCAGCGAAGGCGAACGCCAGGCCCGCATCAACATGGCCGAAGGCCAGCGCCAGCAGGCCATCAACGTGAGCGAAGGCGAGAAGCAGAAGCGCATCAACGAGGCGGCCGGCCGCGCCAGCGAAATCGAAATAGTCGCCAGCGCCACGGCCGAGGGCATCCGCCGCGTGGCCGAGGCCCTGGGCAACGAGGGCGGCATGGACGCGGCCAAGGTGCGCCTGGCCGAAAAATACATCGCCGAGTTCGGCAACCTGGCCAGAACCAACAACACGCTCATCCTTCCGGCCAATGTGGCCGATGTGTCCGGCCTCGTGGCCACGGCCCTGTCCGTGGTGAGCGGGGTGCGCGGCACAAGAGTTCAATCAACCGATCAGAGCGCGCATGCCGCCGGGAGCCCCACGGGCTTCGGGCCGGGCGAAACGCGCGGGAGTTAAGTTTCCATGGAGCACGACGACAAAGCGATCAAGGGCGACGCCAGCCCGGTTTCCGGCACTGAAGGCGAGGCCAAAAGCGCCCGCCAGCAATACGTGCAGGCCCCCGGCCTGACCCAGGTTCAGAAGGCCCTGCTGTTTGCGGAAGAGCAGGCCAAGGCCCCCCGGCCAGAGGCCGTGGGCGAGATAGCCCCGGAGGACGCCCTCCCCGAGGTGCGCCTGGCCGACCTGCCGCAGCTGCTGCAGGAGGCGTGCGCCCGCGCGGGCTGGGGCAAGCTCATGCCCGTGCAGGAGCAGGCCCTGCCCTACATGCTGAAAGGGCGCGACATCATGGTCCAGGCGCGCACCGGCTCCGGCAAGACCGGGGCCTTTCTGCTGCCGCTTCTGGGCCGGCTCAAGGCCGCCCACACCTCCTGCCAGGCGCTCATCCTGGTGCCCACGCGTGAGCTGGCCCAACAGGTTGCGGCCGAGGCCGAAACGCTTTTTGCGGGCACCGGCGTGGAGTGCGTGGCCGTATACGGCGGCGTGGGCTATGCCACCCAGCTGGAGGCCTTCAAGCGCGGCGCGCAGATCGTC
Source organism: Desulfovibrio sp. UBA6121 (assembly GCA_002422505.1). Lineage (GTDB taxonomy): Bacteria > Desulfobacterota > Desulfovibrionia > Desulfovibrionales > Desulfovibrionaceae > Humidesulfovibrio. The sequence goes on along the minus strand of DIVX01000129.1, from coordinate 7,576 downwards.
GTGGGCACCCCGGGCCGCGTGCTCGACCACCTGCTCAAGCGCTCGCTTTCCCTGGCCGAGCTGTCCACCCTCATCTTTGACGAAGCCGACCGCATGCTCTCCATCGGCTTCTACCCGGATATGAAGGACATCCAGCGCTACCTGCCCCCGCGCAAGCGCATCCACGGGGCCATGTTCTCGGCCACCTTCCCGCAGCAGGTGCTGCGCCTGGCGCAAGAGTTCCTCACCGATCCGGGCCGTTTGTCCCTTTCCGAGGGGCAGGTGCACATAGCCGACATGACCCACGCCTATTACGAGGTGCCCTCCATGGGCAAAGACCGCGCCCTGATGCGCATTCTGGAGATGGAGAGCCCGGACTCGGCCATCATCTTCTGCAACACCAAGTCCGACGTGCACTATTTGACGGCGGTGCTGGGGCGCTTTGGCTACAATGCCGACGAGCTTTCCGCCGACCTGACCCAGTCGCGCCGGGACCAGGTGCTCACAAGCGTGCGCGCGGGGCAGCTGCGCTTTCTCATCGCCACCGACGTGGCCGGGCGCGGCATTGACATTCCCGGCCTTTCCCACGTGATTTTGTACTCCCCGCCGGAAAACCCGGAAAGCTACATCCACCGCGCTGGCCGCACGGGCCGCGCCGGGGCCGCAGGCACGGTCATCTCCCTGGTGGACGTGATGCAGAAGATGGAGCTCATGCGCATCTCCCGGCAGTACGGCATCCAGTTGCAGGAGCGCGCCCTGCCCAGCGAGGCCGACCTGGCCGCCCACGTCACCCAGCGCATCACCACCGTGCTGGAGGCCAAGTGGCGCGCCAAGGACAGCCTGGAGCAGGAGCGCATGCGCCGCTACGTGGACGTGGCCCGCGCCATGACCCAGGACGACGACCAGGCCCTGCTTTTGGGCATGCTGCTGGACGATGCCTACCAGAAGGCCATGCACACGCCGCCGCCCCTGCCAGAGGGCCGCAAGCCCCAGGCGGAGACCTCCGCGCCCCGCCGTGAAGCCGGGCGTGAAGCCGTGCGCGAAGGCGGCCGTTCGGACGAATCCCGTCAGGGGGGCGAGGGCCAAGGCCGCCGCCGCCGTCGCCGCTAGGTACGCACCGTGGCCCAGCTTCCCCCGGCCCGCGCCGCCGCCCTTGATTGTCTCGTGGCCTGCCTTCTGGAAGGCCGCGACCTGCAGGCCGCCCTGGACACCGCCCTCACGTCCGATCCCTTGTCGGACCGCGACGCCGGGCTGGTGACGGAGCTTGTATACGGCTATTGCCGCATGAAGGGGCGGCTCGACGCGCTTCTGGCGCGCTTTTTGGACCCCTCGCGCCGCCTGCCCGACGAGGCCATGCTGGCCCTGGGGCTGGCCGCGCACGAGATAATCCACCTGGACCGCGTGCCGGTGTACGCCAGCGTGAACTGGGCCGTGGACTGGGCCAAGGGCTACACCCGGGCGCACCTTTCCGGCCTGTTCAACGCCGTGCTGCGCCGCGTGGCCGACATGGCCGACGCCGCGCGCACCCCGGCCCCCTATAAGGACGGCGCCAAGGACGAGGCCGAGCTGCTCTCGCGCTATTACTCCTGCCCGGAGTGGATGGTGCGCCTGTGGCTCAAGGAATGCTCCAAAGAGGACGCGGGCCGCTACCTGAAGGCCCAGGCCCGGCCGCCCGCCATGGGCTTGGCCGTGGAGGCCGCGCAGCTTGGGGCCGAACCGGCCCTGGCCCTTTCGCGCCGCCTGGGCGCGCACCCGGCCTGCCTGGGCAGGCAGGGCCTGGGGCTGGCCTTCCAGCCCGGTACCGGCCTGGATACGCTGGTGGAGGACCTTGGCTTGAGCGACGCCGAGCGCGCCGCCCTGTACCGCCAGGGCTTTGCCGCGCGCCAGGCCCTGGCCGCCTTGAATCCGCAGCGCTGGGCCACCCCGGTGTGGGACGCCTGTTCCGGCCGGGGCGGCAAGACGCGCCTTATTCTGGAAGCGGGCGTTTCCCCCGTGCTTGCCAGCGACACGCACCTGGGCCGCCTGCGCGCCCTGCGCCGGGAGCAGGCCGCCGCTCTTGAGGCCGGGCGCTTGCTGGTGTTCCGCGCCCGAGCCGACGTGCCCCCGCCCCTTGGCGCCGCGCCCGGCAGCATCCTGCTCGACGCGCCCTGCACGGGCCTGGGCACCCTCTCGCGCCGACCAGACATAAAGTGGAAGCGCAAGCCCGAGGACGTGGCCGCCCTTTCCCGCACCCAGGCCGACATGCTGGCCCAGGCCTACAAGGCCCTGGCTCCCGGCGGGCAGCTCTTCTACCTCACCTGCACCCTCTCGGCCGAGGAGAACCAGCGCCAGGTGGCCCGCTTCCTGGAGGCGCACCCCCAGGCGCGCTTGGCTTCGTCCTGGCTCACCCCGCCAGAGGTGGCCTCCGGCGAGTTCTTCTACGCAGCCAGCATTCAAAAGGCGGAATAAATCCCCAGTTTTTTGCGCAGAATTGTTTTACAGCGCCGCAAAAGGTTGGTATACGTAGTGTACCCCCTATCCGAGCATGTATGAGCGCGAACAAGAAACAGTATCTGCCAGACGACATGGCCGCCGCCCTTCCAGACGGCAGCGTCTTTCGTGCGGCCTTTGAATCAAGCCGGGCGGTGATGTTTCTCATCGACCCGCAGACGGGGCAGGTGCTGGGGGCCAACCCGGCGGCCTGCGCGTTCTACGGCTATCATCCGGGCGAGGTGGACGGCCTTGTGGCCACCCAAATCAGCCTGCTGCCCAGGGAGCGCCTGCTGGAGCTGCTGCACAGTCTGAGCAGCGGCGGCGCCCAGCGTTTCATCAGCATGCACAAGCTCAAAGACGGCCAAGTGCGCGACATGGAGCTGGACGCCTCGCCCATCACCCTGCGCAGCGGCCGCTCCTGCCTGTTCTTCATCGGGCACGACATCACCGAGCAGAAGCGGGCCGAGCGCTCCCTGCGCCAGAGCGAAGGGCTTTTGCGCGCCATTCTCGGCTCCGCGGCCGACGGCATCGCCTTCAAGGACGCGGGCGGCGTGTTCCGCGAGGTGAACCCCGCCTTCTGCCACATGGTGGGCCAGCCCTGCGAAGACATTTTGCACCACCAGGGCGTGGAATTCCTTGACCGCCGCAGCACGGCTGTGGCCGTGGAGCCGGAGCGCCGCGTCACGTGCGGGCAAGGGCCCTGCGGCCGCGAGATCCTGTCCTACGAGCTGGCCTTGGACACCCCCGGCGGCCTGCGCCACTTGAGCGTGCACAAATCCCCGGTCTACGACATCATGGGCGAGCGCCTGGGCGAGGTGTCCATCAGCCGCGACACAACCGAGCGCCGCAACGCCGAGGCCGCCCTGGCCAAGAGCGAGGGGCTTTTGCGCGCCATGTTCCAGTCCGCCCAGGACTGCATCTACGTTACCGATGAGCACGACTTGCTGCGCGAAGTGAACCAGACCTTCTGCTCCCATGTGGGCAAAACGCGGGGGGAACTGCTGGACCGCCCGTTAAGCGAGGTGTTCAGCGGCGAGGAACTGCGCGTGCAGCTTTCCACCAGCACCCTGGCCCGCAAGACGCGGGAGCCGGTGAGTTTTACCCAGCGCATGCAGCCGGGCGGGCAGGAATACTGGATCAGCGTGGTCAAGACCTCGGCGCTGGACCCCGAAGGCCGCTGCCTGGGCGTGGTGGCCATGGGCCGCGACATAACTGCCCAGCGCTTGGCCGAGGTGGCCCTGCGCCAAAGCGAGCGGCGGCTGGCCGGGCTCATCCGCCAGGCCCCGGTGGGCGTGTTTGAAACAGATGCACGGGGCAGGCTGGTGTTCGCCAACGAGCGCATGCAGCGGCAAACCGGCAGAACCCTGGAGGCCCTGTCCGGCGGGCGCTGGCTGGACAGCATCGTGCCGGAGGACCGCGAGGACTTTTTGGCAGCGTGGAACGAGGCCTTGCTCCATAAACGCGAGGTGGACCGCGAACTGCGCGTTCTGGACGCGCGCGGCAGAACCGTGTGGGTTTCCTGCCGCATTCGCCCCATGACCGACGCGGCCAACCGCTTCAGCGGCTATCTGGGCGTGCTGAGCGACATTTCAGAGCGCAAGAAGGCCGAGGGCATGCGCTCCGACGTGGAAAGCGTGGTGCGCCACGACCTGAAAAGCCCCCTGGGCTCCATGCAGAACGCCATGGAACTCTTGGAGCTTCTGGGGCCGCTCAACGGGGAGCAGGCCCAGGTGGTGGCGGAGGTGCGCAGCCTTACCCGGCGCATGCAGGATCTCATCACCCTGTCCATAGACCTGCACGCCATGGAGGCCGGGGCCTTTAGCCCGCACCTGGAGCCCGTGGACCTGTGCGCCGTGGTGGAGCGCCAGCGCGTGGAGCTGCGCACGCTGGTGCAGGGCAAGGGCCTGCGGGTCACGCTGGTGTCGGATTGTCCGGGAGCGCCGTTCTACGTGCTGGGCGAGATGCGCCTGCTGGAGGCCGTGTTCTCCAACCTGCTGAAGAACGCGGCCGAGGCCTCGCCCGAGGGCGGCGAGATCCTTGTGCGCCTGTCGCAGGAGGGGCCGCTGGCCGAGGTGTTTCTGCGCAACCTTGGCGAGGTGGCCCAAACCATCCGCGACCGTTTTTTTGAGAAGTACGCCACGGCGGGCAAAAGAAACGGCACCGGCCTGGGCACCTATTCCGCGCGGCTCATGGTGCGCACCATGGGCGGCACCCTCTCGCTCAACACCGAGGAGCCCGGCGCGACCACACTTATTTTGCGCCTGGCCCTGGCCCCGCAGTCCTAGCCCCGCAGTCCTGGCGCGTCATCCCGTTTCGCCCCGGCCCAGCAGCCGCAGCAGCCCGTCCAGAATGGTCCAGGGGTGCGGCGCGCAGCCCGGCACGAACAAATCCACAGGGACAAGGCCTGCGCAGCCGTCGCTGGCTTCGCTGTGGCCCGCATAGGGCCCGCCGGAGATGGCGCAGGCCCCCACGGCAATGGCCACCCGGGGCGAGGGCGCGGCGGCCCAGGTTTTTTCCAGGCCCAGGCGCATGTTCTGCGAAACAGGCCCGGTGACGAGCACGCCGTCCGCGTGGCGCGGCGAGGCCACGAACTGGATGCCGAAGCGGCCCAGGTCGAACACCAGGGTGCCCAGCACGTTGGTGTCCAGTTCGCAGGCGTTGCAGCCGCCCGCGCTTACCTGCCGCAGCTTGAGCGAGTTGCGGAACAGCGCCAAACGTTCCGGCGGCAGGGGCCGGGCCAGCTCCAGGGGCTGGCCGCGCAGCACCAGGGCCTCGCGGCGGCTTGCGGCCAGGCGGTAGTCGCCCGTGAAGCGTATGGCGCCGCGCGGGCAGGCCGCTGCGCACTGCGTGCAGAACAGGCAGCGGCCCAAATCAAGGGACAAGCCTCCGCTCTGCGGATCGGCAAGGGTGATGGCTCCAACCGGGCAGGCGGCCACGCAGGCCCCGCGCGTTTCACAGTCGGCGCACAAAGCTGGGTTGATTTCCGGCCTGCCGGGGTAGCGGTCCGGCAGTTCCGGCTGGCGCTGGGGAAAGGCCAGGGTGCGGTGGCCCTGGCGCAGGCGGGCGATGATGTGCTGGATCATGGCCGCCCCCCTACAGGTCGTGTCCGCAGTAGGACAGGCTGAAGCTTTTGTTGCATATGGGGAAGTCCGAAATCTGCTGATTGCGCAGGGCCATGGCCAGCCCGGCCCAGTTGTGGAAGCTGGGGTCCACCACCTTGTAGGCGGCAAAGCGCCCTGTGGCGTCGGTCAGGGCTACGTGGCAAATTTCGCCGCGCCAGCCTTCCACAAGGCTTACGGCCAGGCTGTTGGGCGCAAGGTTGCCCACGCCCGCCTGGAAGCCGCAGGTGTTGGCGCACGCGGGCAGGTGGGTCAGGTGCTCGGTCAGGAACTTTTCGGAGTGCAGCAGCTCCATGTGGCGCACAAAGGCCCGCGCGGCAACATCGCCCGTTTGCGAAACCGCCACCGGAATGTGCGAGAAGGCGAAGGCCCCCACCGGGAAGTCCTGGCGCACGTCGATTTCCACATCGCAGGCGCGGGCGGCCACGCCCACCAGCCCCAGGGCCAGGGCGTCCACGCGGGAAACGGACCCGGTGCGCTCGAAGCGCGAAACAACAGAGGGCGTGCTCCACAACAGCTCCACGGCCTCCATGCACTGCGGGAACACCTGCGCCAGGTGCGCGCGCACGGCCTCGGCCCTGGGCTGCCCCAGGTCGAAGCCGGTGCCGCCGGGCTTCACCAGCCCGCGCCCGAAACGGCTGCCGCAGAGCTTGGCCGTCATGTTCAAGAAATCGCCGCGAATGCGCCCCAGGAACGATGACGTTGGCAAAAAGCCCACGTCCATGGCCAGGGCGCCAAGGTCGCCCGCGTGGTTGGCCAGGCGCTCCAGCTCCAGGGCAATGGCGCGGAACACCAGCGCCCCGGCGGGCACGTCGCAGCCGGAGAGCGCCTCCAGGTTCTGGCAGGCCGCTGTGGCGTGGCCGATGGTCGTATCGCCCGCCAGGGTCTGCATGTACTGCAAAAAGCGCGGGTCCGGGCCGCCCGTCAGCGCCCGCTCGATGCCACGGTGCTGGTAGCCCAGGGAAATTTCCAGGTGCAGCACGTCCTCGCCGTGGCACAAGAAGCGGAAGTGCCCGGGCTCGATGATGCCCGCGTGCACCGGGCCCACGGCCACCTCGTGCCCGCCCTCGCCCAGGGCCTCCATGAACCGGGCCTGGCCGATCTCCGGCCCCAGGACCTCGCGGCCCAGCGGATCACGCGCGGGGAAGCGCACGGGCTTGAGCCAGGGGTGCCCCAGCGGCGTCACGCCCCAGGTCTCCCAGATCTCGCGCTCGAAAAGATGCGCCTGCGGACAGTCCGGCGTCAGCGAGGGATAGGCCTGCCCCGCCGGGGCGGAGAGGGCGTGCAGCACGCCCAGGCGGTCCTCCGCCAGGATGGCGAAGAGCCGGAGCTCCCCGTCCACGGGCGCGCAGAACAGGGCGGAAAGGCGCGCCTCGTGCAGCACGGCTTCCAGCACCTCCACGCAGAACTCCTCCGCCGGGAGCAGCGGTATGCTGCGGATGGGTATGGCCTGGGCGTTGCGCACGGCTAGAATCCTCCGGTAAGCCGCGCGGAGGCGGCCAGCACGTCGGCCAGGGGGCCGGGCATCCACAAGCCGAGCAGAAGCGCGCCAAACAGCAGGGCCAGGGGCGGCCAGGAGGCGCTGGCGGGCTCCGGCCGGGGCTCTATGCCGCTTGCGCCCTGGGCCATGCGCAGGGCGGCGGTGGTTATGCCGATGAAGGCCATGGCCAGAAGCAGCAGAAAAATGACCGCCAGATAGGGCTGGCCGCTGGCCAGGGCGGCGCGCAAAATGGCCAGCTCGCTGACGAAGGCGCCGAAGGGCGGCATGCCGGTGAGCGCCAGCACCCCGGCCACCCAGAGCGGGCCGGAAACCGGCAGGGCGCGCACCGCGCCGCGCACGCCGGAAACCTCCTTGGTCATGTAGGCCGCAAGGATGTTGCCCGCCAGCAGGAACATGGCGCCCTTGGCCACGCCGTGGGCCAGCACGTGCATCAGGCTGCCGTGCATGCCCGCCCCGCCTATGCCCGCGCCAAAGGCCAGAATGCCCATGTGCTCCACGCTGGAGT
>DIVX01000117.1 GCA_002422505.1 Desulfovibrio sp. UBA6121 | reverse complement strand
GCCGGCCTCGCGCACCAGGGCGAAGCACTCCGGCAGCAGGTCGTCCAGGCTGCGTCCGCCCGCAACTTCCTCTTTCCACGCGGCGATTTTGGCCGGGAAGTCCTCGTCGGCAAGGGCCTGCATCTGCGGCTCGAAAGAAGCGATGCGCGCCACTGCGGGCTCAAGTTTCTTCAAATAGCGGTCGTTGCTGGAGCCAAGGATCTTCTTCAGGATGGAGCTGAACATGGGCGAAAACTCCTCAAGCTGGCTGAAGGCGTATCCTCGCCAGCGAATTTCATCGTCATTGCGAGCCCTTGAGTTTACCTCGCAGGGCCGGGAGCGCCAAGGGCGGGCCTTCAGCCCAGCTCGGCGCAGGGCGTGTTCTCGGATATTTCCGGTGCCGCGTCAAATTGTGGTATCGAAATAACGCCCGCGTGGCGTTCGTCAAGCCGCAAGGGCATGTTTTTTCACGCTGCGCGCCTGGCCGGCGCGCCCCGCAGCGTGCCCCTTGGCCTGTTCACCCCGTGCGGAGGATCTCCAGCCAGTGGCCCACGCTGGCGCGTTGCGGCGCCGTGGCCGAAAGCTGCATGACGCAGCCGCTGCACCCGCTGAGCACATAGGCGGGCGTCACCTCTGGCGCGCCCGTGAAGCCGAGCGCGGCGTCCAGGGTGTTCCAGCACGCGCCGCCCACCGTGGCGGAAAGTTCCGGCGCAGTGAGTTGCAGCACCCCGCCGAAGCCGCAGCAACCGCCCTTGGCCGGGCTGCGCAGGCGCGCGCCCAAAAGGCCCGCAAGCAGCGCCTGGTCCGGGTCGCCCAGGCCGTCGCCCAGATCCGCGTGGCAGGGCTTGTGGTAGCCCACCACGCTGGGCGCGCCGCGCCCGGCCTTGGCCGAGGCCCCGGCCAGCAGGGCGGAAAGGGGCGTCACGGCCTCGCGCCAGGCCCGGCGTTCGGCCTCGTCGGCAAAAAGCGCGGCAGGGCCGCCCGCGCTGGCATAGTCCGCCAGGCCTTTGCGGCAGGTGGCGCAATAGGTCGCCAGAAGCGGTCGCCCGGCCTCGCGCCAGGCGGCGACATTGGCCCGGCGCACCTGCTCCTGCTCGCCCGGCAGCCCCGCAGTGCCCAGGGTGGACCCGCAGCAGGAGAAGCGCGTCTGCACAAGCCGCGCGCCCAGGCCCCCCAGCAGAAAGCGCGCCGCGTCGGCCCAGACCCTGCGCGGCCCTGCCCCCACGCAGCCGTCGAACACGGCCACGGGCCTGTCGCCGTACTTCTGGCGGTACGCCTCGACCGGGAATCTGGAAATCGTGAGCCAGGGCCGCAGGCCGACGCCGGGCCGCAAGCCCTTGAGCCCCTTGAGCGCCAGCCCCAGCGCTGCGGGCGCGAAGCTCTCCGGCAGGATGGCCGCGCCGCGCGCCGCCAGGGACCAGAACGGCCCCAGCCGGGTGATCCACTGCTTCCACAGCCATTGCTTGAAATCGGGGTGGGCGGCGCGCAAGGCCGCCATGAGGGCCGGAACCTTGACCCCCTGCGGGCAGAGCTTTTCGCAGCGGCCGCAGGCCAGGCACAGGCCGGTGAGGGCCGCCACGTCGGCCTCCGGCAGGCCGCCAGGGGGCAGGTTCGCCGCGCCGAACTTGGATGGCCCGGCCAAGAGCGCCTTGGCGCGCGGCGAAAGCTCCTCGCGCCCGGTGGCGGCAAACAGCGGGCAGCCCTCCAGGCAGCAGCCGCACAGCACGCACTCCGCCGCTCTGCCGGGCTGGCCCGGTTTTTCCGGCAGGCAGGACTGGCCGGGCTGACCCGGATTCTCCGACTGGTCTGACTGGTCTGACTGGCCTAACTGGCGCGGCTGGCAGGACGCTTCCGGTTGGTGCGGCAATTCCTGTTGGCCCGGCTGGCGCGGCGGGCTGGTCTGCCCGGAGTGGCCGAAGTGGCCGGAGGGGCCGGAGGGGTCGGCCAGCGGTTTCCTGGTCACGCTGTCCAGCCCTTGCCGGGGTTCAAAATGCCCAGGGGGTCAAACACCTTCTTGATGCCCGCCATGAGGGCGCGCTCCTGCTCGCCCAGTTGCCAGGAAACATACGGCCCCTTGGTGATGCCCGTGCCGTGCTCGCCGGAGAGCGTGCCGCCGAGCGACAGCGTGAGCCGGAACACGGCCTCCTTGCAAGCCTGGGCGCGGGCGCGCTGGTTCTCGTCCGCCGCATCGTAAAAAATGTTCACGTGGATGTTGCCGTCGCCCAGATGGCCGAAGCAGGCCACGCGCAGGCCCCGGCCCTCGGCAGCGGCCCGGAACGCGGCCACGGCCGCCGGGACCCTGCCCCGGGGCACGGCCACGTCCTCGCCGGACTTGTCCGGGCTCAGGCGGTGCAGGGCCTGGCTCACGGTGCGCCGGATCTCCCATAATCTTTCCTCGGCCCCGGGCGTGGCCGCGGTTTCCAGGACCAGGGGCCGGGCCGGTTCCAGGGCCGCGCGCAGGCGCTCCAGGTCGGCCAGCACGGCCCCCTTCGAGCCGTCCAGGCGGAAGAGCAGGGCCGCGCCCGTG
>DIVX01000059.1 GCA_002422505.1 Desulfovibrio sp. UBA6121 | reverse complement strand
TGACCGCCAGGATGAGGAAGAAGGACGGGAAGCAGAGCATCACGTCCACCCCGCGCATGATGAGTTCATCGGCCAGCCTGCCGAAGTAGCCTGCGGCCAGGCCCAGGGCCAGGCCAATGGCAGTTGAGATGCCCACGGCAACAAAGCCCACCCAGAGCGATACGCGCCCGCCGTACAAGATGCGCGAGAGCACATCGCGCCCCAGGGCGTCCGTGCCCAGCGGGTGCGCCAGGGAAGGCGTCAGCAGCAGGGCGTCCACGTTGATGGCGTTGGGATCGAAGGGGGCCAGCCAGGGAGCAAGAAGCGCGGCCAGGCTCATGCCGCCCACCAGCAGCAGGCCCAGGGCCAGCATGCCGTAGCGCGCCAGCCACGTGGGCGGGGCCAGGGGCTTCTTTTTGCGCACGCCAGGCGCGCTCATGCCTCGCCCCCTTGGCCGGGGCCGCCGCCCGTGGCGCGGATGCGCGGATCGGCCAGGCCGTAGCCCAGGTCGGCCAGCAGGTTGCCAAGAAGCGTCAGCACCGCGCCCAGCACCAAACTGCCCATGATCAGCGGATAGTCGCGGCTCATGACCGCCTGATAAAAGAGCTGGCCCAGGCCCGGCAGGGCGAAGATGGACTCTATGATGACGCTGCCGCCGATGAGCCCCGGCACCGAAAGGCCCAGGATGGTGATGACCGGCAGCAGCGCGTTTCGAAGCGCATGGCGGAAGATGACCACGCGGGCGGGCAGGCCCTTGGCGCGGGCGGTCAAGATGTAGTCCTGGCGCAGCACCTCCAGCATACTGGCGCGCATGAAGCGCGACATGCCCGCCAGACTGCCGAAGGTATACAGAAACACCGGCAGGGCCAGGTGGCGGCAGAGATCCCAGGCCTTGCCCCAGAAGGACAAATGCTCGAACCCCAGGCTGGTGAGGCCGGAAATGGGCAGAATGGGCCAGACGATGCCGAAGAGCAGCATGAGCAGAAGCGCCAGCCAGAAGCCGGGCATGGCGAAGCCCGCGAACACGATGACCGTGGAGATGCGGTCAAAGGCCCCGCCCTGTTTCCAGGCCGCCGCCACGCCGATGGGTATGGCCACGGCCAGCGTTAGCAGCAGGGAGACGATGTTCATGCCGAAGGTGAGCGGCAGACGCTCCTTGATCTTGTCCCATACGGGCCGCGAGTCGCCGCTCATGGAACGGCCAAAGTCCAGCTTGCTCATGCGGCCCAGCCACTGGCCGTACTGCACGTGGATGGGCTGGTCCAGGCCGTAGATTTTCTCCAGCCGCTCCCGCGCCACGGCGGATGCGCCGGGATTCAGCGTGGTTTGCAGATCGGTGGGTTTGCCCGGGGCCAGATGAATGACCCAGAAGCTGATGACCGTGATGCCGAAAAAGACCACGGCCACCCAGGCAAGCTTCTTGGCTATCTGCGAGAGGATGCGCATGGGCCATGCATACGCGAGGGCGGCAAGGGAATCAATGCGGGAATACGGCGCTCTGCCCGTTCTTCAGCTTGGCATGGTCGGCCATGCCATTTGCGGAGCCAGATGTGCGGTCGTAGCCACCATCCCCGCCGTCACTGCCACCAGAACTGTAAGTTGTGCTGCCCCTGCCGAGAACCATGTTTAAGCCTAAAGGTAACTGTGGATCCAACCCATCGTTGACTTTGTCGACTTTTGCACTCGTCGCATTGGCGATCTCGTTGCGTCAGATCCGATGTTCAATATTTTGAGAACCCCATTGCCTGTCATGTGACCATCACCTGCTATGCATTAGAACAAGTAGAGATGAATTACGTAGGCCACTACGAGAACGAGCGGAGTAATATGTAATAGTAGCGGATAGTCTTTTCTGAATTGCTCAAGACGACTGAACAGATAAGGATTATGCCTATGGAGTAGAAGCAGTGACCATATAAATGAGAATATGACTAGTGGTATCGTCCATGCCAGATAAGGCATTATCGTATTCCCTAGGATACTGTGCCCAAGCAGATTTAATGACTCAGCCTTCCTGGGTCGAATACCGAGAACAAACAACCAACAGATTATAATTATCGGAGAAATGACATCAAGCGCTCGTCGAATGATCAACTTAAATTTTGCCATTATTTGTATCCAGCCTTTGGATGAATTGCGCACAGAACAATTTGAAGCCACCACAACTACGTAGCAAACTATTTTTGCGGTTCATCGTTGTCGTTCCTCGTCTCACGCCCCATCCAGCCCCTTCCCGTCCATTCTCGGCCCTGTCGCCTGCCTCGCGCCACTGCCCGCGCCCTGGTTCACGCTCTCCGCCCCCCCCAAACCGCACCACCTCAACCACCTGTAGCGCCTTGGGCAGCATGTGGGCGAAGCGCTCCGCCGCGCTCATCCTAAAAAGGGCCGGGAGACATCCCCGGCCCTTGTTTGCAATTCCTTCTGCTTCTGCCTCTACCGCTCGGAGGGCTTCTTGTAGCTCAACGGGCCTTGCTCGTAGCCCACCTGCTTGAGCCACCACGTCGGATAGAACACAGCCTGGGCCACCCCGGCCTTGGTGTTCAGGTAGCCGTCGTTGTAGCGAATGTAGAGCTGCTCCGAAAGCGCCCACCAGTCCGCCAGCACCTCTTGGGCCAGCATGTCGGCGTGCATGGTGAGCAGGGTCTGCGCGGCCTTGGTGTCGCCCTTCTTCCACAGGGCCAGGGCCTTGTCTTCCAGGGGCTTTTGCAGGCCGAAGAACCGCGCCTCATACTTCTCGCGCACGGCGCGGATGTCCTTGATCATGTACGAATACTTGAGCTGCGCCTGGTTGGCCACGTAGTTGAAGGCCGACCACATGCTGCCGCGGTCCAGCTTCAGGATGTCGCTGAGCTGCATGGGCCGGGGCAGATCAAGCACGCCCGCGTGCATGGGCAGCAGCACGGCGGTGTTCGGACGGTCCGGCCCGAACCAGGTGACGCCGCCGATTGCCGGGGGCAGCCACGAGCGCGACTGGTTCACGTAGGCGTACACGCAGCGGTAGATGTTCAGCGGGCGCTCGAACTCGCCCTTGACCGGGGAGAGCTCGCCCTCCTTGGTGGACATGGCCTCGGCCCCGCCCTCGAAACGGTCGGGATCGCCGAAGGGACCGGCGGCCATGCCCTTGGTCAGGTCGAATTCCGTGCCTTCATAGTTGTCGCGGTGGATGGCGAAGATGTCCTTCACGTCCAGCTTGTGATCGGGCTTGATGACGAAGGCGTAATCGCGCGTGAAGGCGTCCTTCACCCAGGGGGAAAGCTTGAGGGACGGGGCCACCAGGGACTGGGCGCGCCACACGCGGCGCAGGGAGTAGTACGGGTGATGGAACTCGCCGGCGCCGTACACACGGGTCCAGTCCAGCGGACCGTCCGCAGGCTTCCACCAGCCCTTTGCCTGGGCGGCGCTGAAGATGTTGGACGAATACATCATGTCGCGGGCGCCCTTGCGCACATCGCGGATGCGGAACTGGTTGGCGGCCACGAAGAACGCGTCGTCGGGCACGCGCTGGGCAACCCACACGCCTGCCGTGCCGTTCTCGTCATAGGCGCACATCTCCATAACCCAGCCTTCGTTCGCGTCGGCCACCAGCAGGGTTTCGCCCGTGCCGTAGTAGCCGTACTTCTCAATAAGCTCGCCCATGATCTTGATGGCCTCGCGGGCGGTCTTGCTGCGCTCCAGCGCCACGCGCGAGAGCTCGGCGGAATAGAAGATGCGCTTGCCCGGCTCCGGCTCGGCATCCACCTTGGCCCTGTCCGTGCACTCGCCAATGGACACCTGATGCTCGTTCATGATGCCGTAGTTGGCGTCGAAATAGGCATAGGTATGCGCCACCTGGGGAATGAAGCCCAGGGGTACGCTCTTCGGGTCGTTGGTGCCGTAGGCCGGGGCGCGGCTGGCGTCCACAAGGCGGTGGCTTTCCGTGCCGCCCCACTGGGGCTTGAAGTCCAGCGCGCAGTGCGAGTAGTACACCGGGCGCATGCTGCCGGGGGCGTGGTCCTTGGCGGGCACATAGACAAGCCGGGCATCGCCCAGGCCGTCGTCCGAGTGGGAGACGATCACCGAGCCGTCGGCCGTGGCCTTCTTGCCCACCAGGATGGTGGTGCAGGCCAGGGCGGGCGCGGCCAGCGCCAGCGCCAGAACGAGCACCAACACGGCCCTCCAGGCCGAGAGCTGAGGGAACCGCCGTTTTGTCGCCTTCATCATCGCTCCTCCGGTTGTGTTTCTCTGGACCCAATTTGTACCGATTCGCCCCTGCCAACCCACCACTTTTGCGCAGAACACGCCGCAACAGCCAAAACGCGCGGCACCATTACCACGCATCATATACAGTTGCCGCGAAAAAACACAACATCCACGCAGGGCGGAGCCAATTTTTCCTTTCCCATATTTTTTTCATTGACAAGAAGCGGCCCTGTTCGCTAGACAAGCGTTCCCAACGGTGTGGGGCTGTAGCTCAGTTGGGAGAGCG
>DIVX01000140.1 GCA_002422505.1 Desulfovibrio sp. UBA6121 | reverse complement strand
CTGGGCACGATGGTCATGCCCGGCGCATTGGGCAGCAGGCCCAGGGCGTTCTGCCCGGTCATGGAGGTAAGACGCTGCGCGGGCGGGCCGTCCACAAAGATGGTGAAGCAGCCCAGCAGGTACTCGGCCTCGCCGGACTCCAGGTGCGAGACCACGCCCAGCAGCACGCCCGGCTCATCCCCCACACTGACGAGCCCTTCCGAGAGCTGGTTCAGGGCGGGCATGCAGTCCACCAGAATGTTGTATGCCGCCGGGGCCGAGGTGACGGAAAAGGCCATGTCTGGATAGGGCACGGGCACAGGCACCACAACCGGCGTCAGGCAGACGTCCGGGAAGCCCAGGTCCATGCCGCAGCCCATGTTGAGTTGGAACATCAGCGCATCCTCCTTGGCGCCCGGGCTAGCCCAGGTGCACTTCCTGGCCGTCGGCCTTCACGAACTCCTCGGCCTGCACATAGGTAACGCGGCCATGCAGCAGGGCCGTATCACGCGCAAGGGTGCGCACAGTGCCCGCCTGGGTCTCGTCCAGCTCCTCCACGTGGCGGAAGCTGTCGCCCAGGCGCTGGGTCCAGGTTCCGGCCTGGGTGTCGCGCTCCTGGCTGGTCTCGGTAAAGCGCGTGGCGACGAATTCCAGCGCCTGGCCCAGGAAGGAGAACGTCTGCGCCAGCCAGCGCACGCCGCCAGCCGTAAAGCTCATGCTGCCCGCCGTGGCCGCAAGCTCCGCCGGGGTGGACAGAGTGATGCCCTGCGCAGCCTCGATGTGCACCCCGCCCAGGGGCGAGCTCAGGCGCACGCCGCTTTGCAGGTCGAGCACGGCCGGGCTGGCCGCCTCCGCCCGCTCCAGCACGGCCAGAATGAAGGCCTTTGCGCCTGCGCCCTGATTGACGCCGGGGTGGGCTTCGCCCGGCAGGGCCACCAGGGCCAGGTCGCCCGGTTCGGGCCGCAGCAGGCAACTGGCCGCCCGCAGGCAGGAGAGCGCGCCAAGGGGCGTGTCGGCCACGGCGAAGTCCTCGCCCGCGGCCAGCAACCGGCAGGGATGCAACTGCATGGCCGCCGGAAAATCCGCGCCAGCCGGGACCTGCTCCCTTTGTATCTCGATGACTCTGCCCATGTGACCTCCTTCGCGCCGGGCGCGGGGTGCGCTTGCGGCTCGTACGACTATTCCGGGGCCTGGAAGCTCTCGGCTGCGGCCATGTCCGCATCCGGCCCGCGCAAATACAGTTTGTTCGCGCCGTCAAACTTCGTCTTCTCGTCGCGCACGCCGTGCAGGCAAGCCAAAAACATGTTGGCCCGGCTGAAGTCCGAGCCGGAGAGATCGGCGTGGCTCATGTCGCAATTGTAGCAGTCGCTGTCCATGAAGGCGGCCTGCAGCACCTTGGCCTTTTCGAAGCGCGCGCCCCGGAACCGCGCCTGGCGGAAGTCCGCGCGCGAAAGATCGGCCTCGCCGAAATAGGACAGGGCGAAGTCGCCCTCCACGCCGCTGGCCATGTCGAGCTTGGCGGCGGCGAACATGCACTTCTGGGCCAGCACGCGCGTAAGCTTGGCCCCGGTGAGCACGGCCCCCTGGAACACGCAGGTGCACACGTCGGCCCCGGTGAAGTCCGCGCCGGAAAGCTCCGCCCCGGAAAAATTCACCGAGCGCAGCTTCTGGCCGGAAAAGTCGTGCCCGGCCAACTGTGCGGCGGAAAGATTCACGTGGTCGAACTCCGCGCCGCGCAGCAGCGAGCCTTCCATCTTGGCCTTGCGGAAAGTCACGCGCTCCAGCCGCGCGCCGGAAAAATCCGCGCCCCGGCAATCGGCCTCCAGACACACGGACTTGAGGAACTCCGCGCCGTGGAACAGCGCCCCGGCCAGCACGGTCTTGTCCAAAAAGGTCCAATGGATGCGCGCGCCCTCAACGTTTGCTCCGGCCAGGCTGGAGCCGGAAAAATGGCAGCGCAGCATGTGCGCCCCCTTGAACGAGGCCCCGCTGAAGTCCATGCGCCGCAGCAGCATGTCCGTAAACGAGCAGTCCTCGAACGAGGCTCCCTTGAAGCTGCAATCGCGGAAGCCTGTTTTGGAGAGCTTGAGCCCGGCGAAGTTCGCCCGGTCCAGCCGACACCCATGAAAGCGCCCCAGGTTCAGGTCCAGGCCGGAAAGGTCCAGGCCGGTCAGCTCGGCGTTTTGCACCGTGCGGTTGGTCCGCAGAGCCTCCAGCACCGCCTGCCGGGTCATGGGAATCAGTTCGGCGCTCATACGATCAACCCCTCCAGGCGCATGGCCTCTTCATGCCCGTCGATGAGGCTGCGCTTGAGGTTCGCGCCCTCCATGCGGGTTTCGCCGAACACGGCCTTGAAGAAGTCCACGGCGTAGCAGTTGGCCCCGCGCAAATCGGCCTGTACCAGCCGCGTTTTGCGCAGCGAGGCCATGAACAGGTCCGCGAAGTGCAGCACGGCGGCCTCCATGTCGCTCTTGGGGAAGCGGCAGCGCCGAAGCTTCACCTTGGCCAGGTTGGCGTTCACCAGCAGGCAGGAATCGAAGATGGTGCGCTCCAGTTCCGAGCCCTGGAAGTCCGCGCCGGTGAGGTCGGCTTTCTTGCAGTAACCTTGCTTCCAGGTCACGCCGCGCAGGTTCAGGCCGGGGAAGGCCGAGTCGTGCGAGATGCGGAACTTGAACAGCTCGGAGTTGGCGAAGCTGGCCTGCTGACCCGCGCAGGTGTGCAGCAGCAGGGCGTCGGTGGTGATGCCCCGGAAGCTGGCCTTGTTCAGCGCCACCTTCTTGAACACGCACTTTTCAAAGCGCGCGCCCTCGGCGGAAAGCCCCGTGGCGTCGCCCTCGGAGAAGATGCTCAGACGATAGCTGCCCTGGTCCAGGCGCAGTCCCTCCAGGCAGGACTGCTGCACGATGATCTGGCTGAAGTCGCAGCCGGTCAGGTCGGCCTGGCGCAGGCTGGACTTCTGGATCACGGGCATTTCGCCTGTGGCCTGGCGCAAAATGGCCTTGTCCAGGGTGCATTCCTTGAAAATGGCGCGGTTTAGCACGGCCCCGGTCAGGTCCGCGCCGCTGAAGTCGCAGCCCTTCACCATGGCCTGCTCAAAACGCGCGCCCGTAAGCTTTGTACCCTTGAACAGGCACTTGCTGATGCGCGCCTTGCTCAGGTCCAGGCCGGAAAGGTCCTGGCCGGAAAAATCCAGGTCCTTGATGGTGGCCCCGGTCACATCGGCCCCGGCCTCGCCCTTGGACGCCGCCAGCACCAATTCCGGCGGCTGAGGCTTCAGCTTGGCCGGGTCCAGCCCGGCCTTGGCCAAGGCCTGGGCGTGTTCCGGCGGCAGTTGGAAGGCCTTCATCCGGGCCAGCCCCTCGGCCTTCTGGGCATCCAGCTTCGGCCCGGTGGCGCGCAGCCTGGCCGCCGCATCGTTGAGCTTGGCCTCGGCCTCAGGGGTCAGGGCGCCCATCTTGCCCATCTTGTCGCGAATGGCCTCGGCCTTGTCCGCAGCGCGGTTCATCTGCTCGGTCATGCTTGTCGGACCAGTTGGAGGCGGCAGGTCCGGGGCGATGAAGCCCTCCTTGGCCATGCGCGCCTTGGCCGCTGCGGCGCGCTTGTTCATTTCGGCAATCACCGGGCCAAAGGCGGCCTCCTTGGCGGCCTTGGCATCGGCCACCCCGCCGGCGATGAGCTTCTTGATCCCCTCGGGGGAGAGAATGTCTTGCAGTTTCTTCGCGCCGGGCTTCTTGGGCAGGCCTGGGGCGTCGAAAAGCAGGCTGTGCTCCTGGGCTTTGTCCGGCGGCAGCAGCTCCACAATGGCCTGGCGCACGTCCTGGCCCTTCTTGTGCGCGGCGAAAACGCCCTGCACCTCCGGCAGGCGGGCGAAGCGGCAGCCCGGCAAGGCGGCCTCGAACTCGGCCTCGCGCCCGGCCCAGGGCCCGGCCTCCGGCCAGACCACCACAGCCAGCGCGCCGTTTTTCAGCGCCTCGGCCCCGGCCTTGGGCAGGGGCGCGCCCGGCGCGGCGCATACGGCCACGTGGGCGAAATCTCCGGCCTCCTGCTCAATGAACGCGGCGGAAAGCTCATCCGCCACGATGGCCACAACGCCCTGCTCGCTGGCGGCCTCCAGGAACAAAGGCTCGTCGCGCGAGCCCAGCACCAGCACGTCCGAAGCCGCATTGTCGAGCGCGCCGGTGCGCACCAGCAGGCGGTCCAGCTTGGCCCCGGCAAAACCGGGCAGCACCAGTCCGGCGGGAAGGGTGAAGGTCTCCTTGCCAGGCTCAGGCGCAAGCCCCCATTCGGCGGCGCGCTCCTGGCGCGGCTCCGGGTTCCAGGCCAGCCAGCGCCGCTTCACGGTGTTCCGCTCCAGGCCGAGCGAGCCAAGCTCGCGCATGCGCTCCTGATCAATGGAAAGCCCCACCCGCCACGAAACCACGAGCGGGAAACCCATGGCATGGAAAGGCGGCTCGCCCGGTTTCTCCAGCAGCTGCTCCAGGTCGCGCTTGTGCTTCATGTTGGCCATGAACTGCATCTGCGGCCGCTTGAGGATGTCGCGGGCCTTGTCCAGCATCTGGGCCTTGCGCTGCTCCATGACCTGCGCCCGCTGGAGCATGCCGTCCAGTTGGGCCTCCATCTTGTCGGCCTGGATGCGGGCGCGGGGAAAGATGCCAAGGTCTGCGGCCACCACGTGCCCGAAACGCTGGTGCAGGTCCGTGGTGCTGGCCTCCACCGAGTCGATGGTGGCGCGGATTTGTTTCAGGTTGGCCTTGAGCGCACGGCCAGCGTCCTGCGGGCTCATGACCAGCGCCGGGGCCTGCCCCTGGCTGCTTCCCACGGTCTCCCTGAGCTGCTTGGGCAGGTTCAGCACCTTCTTGGCCCCGGCCGCCATCTTGCGCTGGAAGTCCAACTGCATGGCCGGGTCAAAGGGCACGGAAAGATCGGCCTTCTTGAGCTGGATGTCGCGGTAGTGTTCGATGGGCTTGGGCTCCGAAGCGTTGGCCTCGTCGGCCACGAAGAGCCGCCCCAGGTCCGAGTACTCGTCATCCGCGCACGCCACCATGCCGCGCCACAAGATGACCCCGCGCAAAATCTCCGGGAAGAGCCAGAGGGTTTCGGGCTTGAGGCCCACCTCGTCAAAGCTGGCCTTGGCCAAGTCCTCAGGGTGCTTTGCATCCCTGCGGGTGACGAAAGCGCGCACGCGGTAGCGCGGCAGGTGCGAGGCGATGCGCGGCAGGTCTTTGTGCAGGCCCTCCACCTCGATGACCTCGCTCCCGTCGAAGTGCCCAGGCAGATACTGGTCCTCCGGGGCCATGCAGAAAAATTCATAGTTCATGTCGTCGGGCAGGGCGGGCCAACGGGTTTTGACCCAGGCGTCGTCGTAGGTGCCGTTCTTTTTGGCGCGCAGGGGCCACTGCATGTCCACCGGGCCAAAGCTTGCGGGCGCGGGCCGGTCCGTAGGCGCTCCAATAAGCGGACTGGCGGGCGAAGCCCACTCCACGTTGGGCAGAGGGATGACCTGCGCGCCATCGGGGCGCGTCATGGCCGCAATGCCCTTGCCAAGCGGGTTGTCCTTGAACTCCGGTCCGCCAAAGGCGTGCTTCCAGTCCAGCGGCATGGTCACAAACGGCTTGGCCTGGCTGAGGCGCAAAACGCCGTCGTTGCCGCGCACCCACTCGCGGTCGCCAAAAACGTTCAGGGTCTTGTCAACGGGTCCGCAACGCAGGCGCACGCGCACCGCCGGGGTGGGCAGGCCGCCAGGGGCGCAGGCGTGGCCCGCGCAGAGCACCTCGGCGTGGGGCTTGGGCCAGCCCTGGTCCAGTTGCAGCTCCGGGCCAAGCAGGGCCACCAGTTCCTTCCACAGCTCTTGCTCGGTGTGCAACTCCTCCGGCGCGGTCAGGTCGAAATACAGCATCACCCCAAGGCTCAGGTAATGCTTTCCCGCTATCTCAACCGGCCGGTTGAACAGGGCGTGGCGGCGTTCCTTGAAGATCTTCATCAGATGATTTCCACAATCCCGGCCACCTTGGTCTGGTCGGCCAGGGTCTGCAACTTGGCGGCGCAGGCCTCGGTCACGTCAAGGGCAGAGGAGAGCTTCCCACCTGCCGTTTCGATAAGTTCCCCGACAACGTCCTGCTGTTCAGCGTTCATGTTGCACAAGACGCCTCCCATGAAGTCCGCCGCCCCAGCCACGTCGCTTACCGCGCCGCGTATCTTCTCCGTCTCGCCCACCAGATCGTTCACCTGCCCCTTGAGCCGGTCCTGCTGGGCAATAAGGGTTGAATGAATGCCTTTGAACTCTTTCTTGAAGCCCTCGAAGGTGTCCTTCTCGGGGACGAACTCCTCGTGCATCTCATGGAAGGTCATCTTGGGCCCCAAGCCGGTCTCGAACTTGAGGCCGATCTCCAGCTCGAAGAACTCGGCCAGGGCAAGGTCCCACTTTTCGCCGATGACCACGTCCTCCGAGGAGCCGAGCACGCCTTCGAAGGCGTTGTCGCCCACCATGGTGGTATCCAGCCCGGCCACGAACTCCTCGGTCTGGCCCAGAATGATGTAGCGTTCGTCGCCTTCCACGCGGACAAAATCGTCGCCATGCACAATGGTGCACTTGTCCTCGCTCTCAAAGGTCATGTTGCCTTCGGTCGAGGCCTTGATGCCGTCGATATTGTCCGACATGCACGCGCCCTGCGGATCATCCACCTCGTTCTTGTCGTCTGGATCGTTCTTGTAGCCCACGCGGATGAAGGAGCCCGTTGTTGGCGTGTGCAGCAGGATGCGCTGACTGCCCTCCTGGTCCTCCATGTGGATGACGTTGCCGCCGCCGCTCTTGAGCCGCACCATGGTCTGGTTGCCGTCGTTCACGGGGCCGGGGGTCTCGGCGTTGGGAATGGCCCCGGCGATGACCGGGCGGTCCGGGTCGCCATCGATGAACGAGAGCAGCACCTCCGTGCCCTTGTGCAGGGGCGCGTGCATGCCCATGTCCGCCCCGGCGTAGGGCTGCATCATGCGCACAAAGGCCGAGGCCTTGCCCCCGCTGCGGCCGGAAAGGTCGAAGGGCAGAATGATCTTGTAGCGGCCCTGGCTGTCCAGCTCGGCATACTGGCCGGAACCTGCGGCGTCGATCTTGGCCGAAATGGAGCCGTGGATGCGCGGGCGTTCTGTTTCGCGCACGGGGCGAAACTGCACCGTGGAGGGGATGCACTCGAAGTGGTTGCGGTAGAAGAGGTTGTCCTTGTCCGCAAGGCCGCCCAGCCCCAGGCCGGACAAGAGATAGCGCTCCTGGCTGCCCTCGTGGGTCATGGCCACAGTGAGGTAGCTTTGGTTGAAGTCGCTCCGGTAGTGGCGGTCCAGGGTGAAGACATAGCCCGGACGTATGGCCGGAGCGTTGGACATGCCGTGAAAGACCTGTTCGCGGCACTTCCATTCGTCCGCGCGCACCTGGGCCAGCCGGTTGCCTTCGTCCAGGTTCATGAAATGCTCGCCGTAGATGTAGATCTCGCCCCGGCCACGGTCGGCCACCATGGCGCGGCCGGTCAGGTCCAGGCTGGGCTTCTCGTAGTTGTAGTCCTTGACCAAAAGGGATTTGGGCATGGGCGTGCGCTTAAGGCTGAAGCTTTTGACCACTTCGTCGGCCAAGGCGCCGTCGAGCCCGGTGGGCGGCGCGTAGTGGAAGCTCTCGTGGCCGGGCATGGGCGTGTGGGCTATGCGCGTGTCGGAGGCCAGCATCTTCTCGCCGTCCTGGCCCTGCTCGAACCAGTAGTACAGGCCGTCGCGCTCCAGCCAGCGCGAAAGGAACCCGAAGTGCGATTCCGCATACTGGCAGAGGTAGTCCCACACGGGGTACTGGCCCTGGAGGCGGAACTGGAAGTCCAGCCCGCTGGAAAGCCCGCCGTCCACCAGCACGTCCGTCAAGAACTGGTCCAGCTTCTTGTTCAGGAACACCTGGTTGTGATGGGTGAGGGTGAGCCACCAGAGCTTGGGCCGCAGCACCGCGCGGTAAAACACCCAGGTATCGGCCTGGTGCAGTTGTTCAAAGGAGGCCAGGATGCCGTGATAGGGCAGATCGCCGTTCTTGCTCTTGATGGTGAACAGGGCCGGGCTTTGCAGTATGGCTTCAAGGTCCAGGTCGGCCTTCTCTGAAACCAGCAGAATCTCAAAGTTATACAGCTGCGAGAGACCTTCCTCGCCGTGGAAGCGGACCACCGCGAAGGTGTTTTTGTCCACTGCGTTGCTTTGGAACTGAAACACATATTCGGATAGCTGCGGCATGGCGTCCTCCTTGGGCATGGGCTCAAAGGTGTCCGGCGCTCCCCGGCCCTGGCGCGCGGGGTCGGCGCTTCCGAAAAGATTCTAGTTCGGCCGGAGAATGACCACGGTGAAGCCCGTGGGTCCTCTTTCCAGGCGCAACAGGTCTTTGCCCTCCAGGGCGGGGTCTGCGCAGTGGAACACAAGGCGCAGGAACGAATCGTGCGTGTCTATGACCACGCGGCTGATGAAGTGCCCGCGCAGGGTGTTCAGCCGGGGCGAGGCGTTGCGCCACTGGCCGCGCATGTCCACCACCCAGCGCGCCGGACCGCGCAGAAAATAGGTCCGGCCCTCGCCCGGGGGCAGGTCCGTGGCGAAGGTTCCGGTGAACTGCGTGGCGCTTTCGGCGAAGCGGTGCGAAAGCAGGCGCAGCGGGCCCTGGCTGTACTCCGGGGAGTACTCTTCGCCAGAGTCCTCCGCTCCTTCGCCTCCCAGGCCCTCCAGCTTGCGGCCCTTGGCCTCCAAAGACGCGCCCCCGGCTTCCAGCCGCTTGCCCGCAGCGTCGAGCAGCCAGTGCTCGGCCTCCTGCTCGGCCAGCTTCATGCGGCCCACCACGCGGCGCACCTCGCCCTGGGCGGGCCGCTCGGCCCAAAGGCTGGCCAGGCTGAGCACCCCGCGCAGTTGCAGGGCCTCCTGTCCCGCCGCCAGGGAGAACAGCAGCACGGCCGCCGCCAAAAACGCCCCCAGCATGGCCCAGGGAATGACGCGGGAGTGCAGACGGCTCATTGCCCACCTCCTGCCGCAGCCGAGCCCAGCCCGCGCCCGCAGGCGGCAATGCTCTTGGGCAGCCGCAAGGCCGGGTAGTCGCTTAAGTTCAGCACCGGCTTGGCCCCGATGACCGTGTAGTTCACCTGAATATTGGTGATGCCCAGGCCCTCCAGGGTGCTCTGCTTCTCCGGGAAGTCGCGCGGGACGTAAATCTCCCGGCCATCGCGGAAGTCGCGCAGGAAGTCGCGGAAGCCCCAGGCCCCTGGCCAGGTCTTCTTGAGCGTCACCTCGCGGAAGACGATCTCCAGGGTCACATCGCCGCAGGTGGCGGGCTCCCAGGTGAAGTCCTGGCCGTCGCGGTAATTGAAGTTGTCCAGCTGCTGCGTCTTGGCCGCACACTGCATGCGCAGCGTCACGGAGGTCGGCTCGGAGCTGGCCTCGGTGTTCACATTGGTGGGCATGGCGTCAACGTGCACGGTATACTTGGGCAGCACCTGCTGCCGCCGCAAACCGCCCGCCTCCAAAAGGTCGAAGAACCCCGGCTCGAAGGGGAAGGGCACGCCAAGCCAATTGCCGCTCAGCCAGCCGCGCGTGTTGCGCTTGAGGAACGGCTTGGCCGGACCTTGCATAAAGGCGTTCACCACGCCCTTGTCGCCGAACATGGCTTCCCATTGCTCGGCCTCGGGCACGTTGCGCAACTCGGCCAGCACCTGGGCCTCCCACAGGTCGTTCAGGCTGCAGGCGGATTCATCCGTGGCCAGAATGACCAGGAAGGTGAGCGGCCCGCCCGCCAGTTGCCACACAACCTCCTCCGTGCTTTTGCCGTCGCCCAGCAGCAGGCGCAGGCGGTGCAAAGAAGCCACGGCAAGATCCACCGCCGTGGGCTGGCCGCCGCCGGCATCGGCCACGGGCGGGGCTGCGGCCTGGCCGCCCTTGCCCCCCTGCGCAGGGTGGCTGGGCACGGCGGAACCGGCGCTGCCGTAGTGCTGCGAAGAAAAGCGGAAAGCCGCCTCCTTGGAGGCCGTCACCGGCTGGAAGGCCCCAAGCTGCTTCATGTAGTCGTCAAAGGCCGCCGTGCCCTGCACAATCTTGTCCACCCGGT
This sequence comes from Desulfovibrio sp. UBA6121, assembly GCA_002422505.1. GTDB lineage: Bacteria > Desulfobacterota > Desulfovibrionia > Desulfovibrionales > Desulfovibrionaceae > Humidesulfovibrio. The sequence continues at coordinate 59,076 of DIVX01000140.1, read as the reverse complement.
CCAGCACGCGTTCGCTGAAGGCGCCCAAGACCTTGGCCACGCCAGTCTTCACCTCGCCTTCGACCTTGGCCTCCAGGGTGGCGCTTTTCTGCTTGCTGCGCTGATATTCCAAAAGCGCGGCGAAACGCTCCGGCACGGCGGCCCAGGCGGGCGGCGGGCCAAGCTTGTCCACGGCGCTGAACTCGGCGCGCATGCGCTCGATGAGCTTGAAATAGGGGTTGTCCAGGGTGGACATGGAAGCGCCCGCGCTCAGCCAGTCCTCGCGCACGGCCAGCTTTTCCTGGCCCATCTGGAAATCGGTGGCGAAGACCTTCCATTCCTCATAAAAGCGCTGCTGATACCACAGCCAGAAGGTTGCGGAACGGCTGGCGAAATGGTCGCGGTTGGCCACGGCTTCCTCAAGCCCCAGCAACAGCTTCTCTATCTCTGTTTTGCCCCTGGCGGTAAACGCGGGGCTGATGCGCGGACCGTTGGGCTCCTGCCCCAGGCCCGGCCAGAAGTCGTCCAGGTCCACCTCGGCCAGCTCCGGGCGGGCGTCGGCCCATTCGGTAAGCCAGTGCAGGTTCGCGCCCTCGAATTCTATGAGCCGCGCCGCCCAGGCCTGCAGCTCGCGGCGTTCGCGCGCCAGCAGTTGCGCGTCCTCCTCCCAGTCCACATAGGAGCGGTACATGTCCGGGAAAAAGGCCGCCACCTCCGGCAGGCGTCCGCCAAAGGCCATGGCCAGGCCGTCCACCGGGTCGCGGCCGTCCAGCTTGGCCTTGGCGTGCTGCTCGCGCGCGCCCAGTACGTCGATGCGCCAGACAAGGTATTCGAGCGACTTGGCCATGTACCCTTCGCGGCCATGCTGGCTCAAGCCCGCCAGGTGCCCGTTCATGGTCTTGTCCATGGGATTCAGGGCGTAGTGGCGGAACCAGGTGCAGTAACGGCGTTTCAGCTCGGTCAGGGCCTCTTCGCCCTGGTCCAGGCCCATGGAAGGCCAGAAACCGCCGTGCAGGGACTTTTCCATGTCCACGATCTTGTCGCGCAGGAGCCCCACGTGGACAAGATCGGCCTCCAGCCCCGCCCCCAGTTGCGGGGCCTGGGGAAAGGCGGTGCGCACCGGCTCCATGGCCCCGCGTATCTTCACAAAAGCCATGGACGACAGGCCGATGACCGCGAGCATCATGAGCATCCAGGCCAGCAGGCCCAGGCTGCGGGTGGCCGTGCGCCAGGAAAGGTACTCGTCGATGTGCCGGAACAGGCCGCGCTCGCGCGGGAGGATGGTGGAGAAGAAATCGTGCAGGAACAGCCCGCGCCCGGTATCGGGCAGGCGCCACTGCTTGTTCGCAAAGGTCTCCAGGCTGCCGAGCACGCTGGAGCTGGTGATGCCGGACTGGCGGCCGCTGGAGATGAAGAAACCGCGCAGGTAGGGCGTTTCCTGGTAGGGGTTCTCGCTGAAGGCCCCTTCCATGAAGGCCCGGATGAGCGGGGCCAGGCGCTCGAACTCGTCCGGGAACAGGGCGGCCTTGCCGTCGGGCTTGCCCGTGTTGGCGGCCAGCAGCAGGCGCATGTCCTTGAGACGGCGCGAAACATGTGCCAGGGCAGCGTCGGCGAACTCCTCCGGGGCCAGGCGGTCCTCGGTGTTCAGCAGGCCCATGGCCTGGCCGCGCTCGTCCTTGGGCAGCAGGTCGCACAGGGCGGTCATGCCAAGCACCAGGTCCAGCTTGGTCAGCAGCACGTAGACCGGGAACTTGGCCCCCAGGGTGCGCATAAGCTGATCCACCCGCAGGCGGATGGAGCGGCCATACTCGCCCAGCTTGTCCGCATCGCCGCCAAGCAGCCTGTCCACCGGCAGGGTGACCACCAGCCCGGAGAGCGGCTCGCGGCGGCGGTAGCGCGAGAGCAGCATGAGGAAGCGCTCCCACTCCTCGCGGTCGGCCTCCTGGTCCAGCGGAATGGCGTATCTGCCGGTGGTGTCTAGCACCACGGCTTCCTCGAAGAACCACCAGTCGCAGTTGCGCGTGCCCGCAATGCCCTTGGCCGGGCCCGCATCCGTAAGGATGGTGGTAAGGCGCGCGTGCGACACCGCCGTGGACTTGCCCGAGGCTGTTTCGCCGAAGATCATGAACCAGGGCAGGGTGTACAGCGGGTCGCCCCGGTGCTTCAGCTTGGAGGCGCGCAGAATGCGCACGGCGGCGGTCCAGCGGTCCTGCAGCTCTTGCAGCTTCTTGCGCTCCTGGGCCGGGGCGGCCAGCACGGATTTCTGGTCCTGGGCCACCACGCGCTTGATGAACGAGGCCTCGCGGCGGCGGTAGTAGACGCGGCGCAAAAAAAGCCCCAGCGCCACCAGGGCGAAAAGCGTTGCCACCAGCACCGCAGCGGCCCAGGTGGGCCAGTGCTCATGCCGCGCCAGCAGCACGGCCCCGAACACGGCGGCGCCGGTCAGGGCCAAAAGAAGAAAGATCTTCAGCGCGGTGATGAGCAATCGGGCCATGGAGCCGGGCATCCTTCATCGGGGCCGGGGCCCCGAAGCGTTTGGTCAGGTCAAGACGCTTAGCCAGTCGCGCAGCCAGGCGGCAAGCAGCGAAGCGTAGGCGGCGTGCAGGTACAGGGCCACAAGGGCGGGCACGCCAAGCAGCGCCACAAGCGCCAGCGCCGAGCGCGAGCGTGAGGGCGGCGGCGTGGGCTGGCGCTCTGCGTAGGCCTCCGGGAAAAGATGTCCGCCCAGGGTGGGCTTGTGCACCAGCAGGCGGTCCAGGCTCTCCCTTGTGATGGCGGCCAGGCGTTCGCGCCCGGTGTCGCCGTAGTAGCGGCCGGTAAAGCCCAGGGTGAGGCAGGCGGCATAGACCTCCAGCACCTCGCGCAGGTTGGAGCGGCGGCCCGCGTCGTCGGTCGTGTCGCCAAGCAGGCCGCCAGCGCCGGAGAGCCCGACGCCGGGTCCGTGCGCCTCGGAGGCCTGGTCGCACAGGGCGGCCAGGCGGGTGTAGAATTCCTCGCCCGCGTTGGCGGTGCCGAAGTGCAGCCGCTGCAAGGACTGCTTGAGCCACTCGCCCCGGCCCGGCCACTGCGAGGCCAGCACGGCCTCGTCGGCAAAGGCGCACACGGCGAACAGGGCGTCCTCTACTTCCTCGGGCCGGTGGTCGCGGGAGCCCTTCACCGCCTGGTCCAGCAGCCGGTCCATGTCGGCCCGCGCGGTGGCGAAGGGCACGTCATGCATTTGCGGCTCGCTGCCCAGCAGCGCGGCAAAGGCCGCTGCGGGAAGGAATCTGTCCACCAGGGCCACGGGCTACCTCCCGATGACCGCGAGCTGCGCGTCCAGGTCGGCCGGGGCGTCGTCCCAGTAGATGGACAGGCTGCGGCCAAGCACCACGTCGGTCCACTGGGAGCTTTCGGTGCCGATGCGGAAATACAGCGCTCCGGGCCGACGCGGCAGCCCGGCGGGCGGCGTTTCGCTAAAGCCCAGCGGAATGCCCGGCACGGCGCGCACCAGAAGCGACGACATGCCCCCCGTGGCCGAAAGTTTGAGCAGCTTCTGGGCCGAGGCCCGCAAACGGTCCAGCTCGCCCCGCTCCGAGGCCAGCACGAGCCAGAACTCGCCGCCCTCGCCCAGCACGGGCTGCGGAATCTCCACAGTCCAGTAGGGATCCTTGTAGGCGAAGCGGGCGGCCCAGCGCGGCCCGGCGGAAATGCCTTCAAGCAGCCGCAGGGTCACGTCGCGCGCGGTGCGGAAGCACAGGCCCAGGTTCTCGTGGTCGTAGTCCGGCAGCAGTTGCTCGCCCTGCCAGGTTTCGCCCAGGGCGCTCACCTCAAGGGAGAACACGGAAAGCTCGGCCACCAGCTCGCGCAGGATGCCATAGGCGTCCCACGGGGCAAGGTTCGGCCCGCGCACCGCGTGGTCCAGCCGGGCGGCAAAGCGCGAGAGCGAACGCAGGGCCATGAGCAGCACCGCCAGTTCGCCCAGGTCGCCGCTGCGGCCGGAAAGATTCTTGTACCCCTCCAGTTGGCGCGCCTTGCCCAGCACGCGGTCGCGCAGGTCGGCGAACAGGGAAAGCAGGCAGGGCGCGGCGCGCAGGTTCAGGCAGGCCGGGGCGAAGTCCGGGTCCAGGCGCAGCACGTCGCCCTCGCGCAGCAGGCGCGCCACCGGCACCAGGGAGTGGTCCGTCAGGGCCGGGGCCTCCGGTTCGAACACGATGCGCAGCACGCTTTTAAGCCGCTGCACCTGGGCTGCGGGGCCGTCGCCGTAGATGTCGGGCAGGCTTTCCGGCTCGGCCGGAACGGCCCAGCGGGTGGGGGCCTCGACCATCAGCTCCGGGCTGTCGGCCACGGTGACGTTGGGCTCGTCGGGTTTGATTGCGCGCAGGCCCACGTAAACCGTCAGGCTTTCGCCCGTGGCGAAGGATTCCACCGGGACGCGGCGCGCGGCGCAGACCGAATTGCCGGGGTACGTGGCCAAAAGCAGGCCCCGGCCATCGGGAAAGAGCACGGAGAGTTCAGAAAATTCCAGGCGTCCGGCGGCCAGGGCCCCGGCGTTCACCTCCACCGAGCTTGCGCCCCAGAACCAGGGCCGCACGACCGACAGCAACCCCTCCAGGGACTCGGCCAGGTTCCTGTCGGTGAGCTGAAAATGCTGGGGCTGCAAAAACAACCCGTGGTGCCAGTAAACGGGGCCATCGGCCACTAGTCGCCTCCCATGCGCTGGATGGAGTTTGGACCGAAAATCAGATACATGGTCAAGATGCCTGGGTCGTACACATCAGACTTCCAGAACAGCGAGCCCTCCTGCTCCACCTTAAGGGGGAACTGCCCGGTCCGCGTGACGAGCCCCGGCTGGAGGTCGTAATACCCGGCCGCCACGCCCACGAACTGCGCGCCCTCGGCCCGGTCCAGGGTCAGCGTGGCCTTGCTGCCGGGGCTGATGAAGCGCCGCTCAAAGTGCACCACGGACTTGTCGAAACGGTCGCAGGCCAGAAGCTTGCGGATGCCGCCCTCATTGGCCGCCAGTTCTTCGAAGGCCGAAACTTCGCTCAGCTGAAAAATGCACAGCAGCAGGTTGTGCGAAAAACCCTCGTAGCTGTTCAGCTCCGCGTCGGCCGTATAGTCCAGCGTCAGGCCGCGGGGCATGTAGGTCCACTTCACGGCCTGGGGGCTCTCGGCCTTTTGCGGCACCTCATACGGCTTGGGCGGGGGCGGCTTGGCGCCGCCGCAGGCCCACAGCGAAAGGCAGCACGCCAGGGCGCACAACAGACCCGGGAAAAGCCGCCAAAGCCCGCCCCGTTCCTGGCTTGCGCCCCCTGCTCCAGCCCCGCCGAAAACTCTCACGGTCTTACACCTTTCGTCATTCTTGCAACTACCCTATGTGAAAGAAACAGTAAAGACGCTCACTTCGTCGTCGTCCGGGAACGGGCCGAACACCAGGGATTCCGGCGTGCCGTTCAGGCGCACGTAATACGATTCCGCCATGCTCAGTTCGTTGTGCACGCCCCAGGCCTCATACTCCGCCCCGCCCAGGTTCAGCTTCATGCCGCGCACCGGGTAGTGCAGGGTGGAGGTTTGCGGAATGGTCCCGGCAGGGCCCACGCCGTGGGCGTCGGGCGCGGCGCCCGTTGCGCCCAGCATGGCCCCGCGCCAGGGGTCGCGCCCGGGCCCCAGCTCCAGCCAAAAGCCCAGCCCCGGCAGCGGGTGCAGGTTCAGGCGGTACTCCTGGGCCTCCTGCTGGCGGCGGGCGTTCACCTTGGCCACGGCCTTCACCCCCAGGCCGGAGGCGACGATCTCCGCCCCCTTGAGCGGGGTAGGCAGCGCGGCCGCATCAAGCTTGCCGCCGGAGGGCGAAAGCAGGATGGGAAAGCCGTGGCCGTGCGCCGCCTGGACCGCCAAGGCCAGGCTCGCCAGCCCCTGCAGCGTGGCCTTGTCCTTGAAGCGCGCAGCCTGGCCCACAATGATCCAGCAGCCGCAGGTGTCGCTTGCCAGCTCCGGTGCGGCTCCGCTCCAGGCCATGTTCGGCAGGTCGTCCACCCAGAAGTGCCCGGCGGGCTCCAGGCCGTAGCGGGCAACCTCCTGGAACAGCAGCTTGGCCAGGCCCTCGTCCTTGTCCAGCATGCTGATGAATACTGTTTTCTTCATGGCGTGCGCTCCCTTACGAGAAGGTCATGGTGAAAGCGCCGTCCTCGCCCACATCCAGGGCCACGCAGGACGGCATGCCCGCGCCGGACATGTGCGCCAGAATTTCCTGGGACATGCGCGGCAGTATGGTGCCGTTCAAAATGTACTCGATGTTGCGCGCGCCGGTCTCCACCTCGGTGCAGCGCGCGGCTATGGTCTCCGGCACCTTGTCCGTCCAGGTGAGCTGCATCTTGTTGTTGGCCATAAGGCGGCGCTTGAGGCTCTCCAGCTTGAGCGCGGAGATGCGCCCCAGGGCCTCGGCCGAGAGGCTCTTGTAGGGCACGATGGTCATGCGCGCGAGCAGCGCGGGCTTGAAGTGCTCGGACAAGATGGGCCGCACGGCGGAAAGCAGGGTTTCCAGGTCCACCTCGGCCCCGTCCTTGGTCATCTCCTGGATCACGTCGGAGGCCAGGTTGGAGGTAAGCATGATCACCGTGTTGCGGAAGCTGATCTCCTTACCCTCGCCATCGGCCAGCATGCCTTTGTCGAACACCTGGTAGAACAGGTTCAGCACGTCCAGATGGGCCTTTTCCACTTCGTCCAGCAGCACCACGGAGTACGGGCGCTGGCGCACGGCCTCTGTCAGCATGCCGCCCTCGCCGTAGCCCACATAGCCCGGGGGCGAGCCGATAAGCCGCGAAACGGTGTGCTTTTCCTGGAATTCGCTCATGTTGATGGTGACCACGCTCTTCTCGTCGCCAAAGAGCATGTCGGCCAGGGTCAGGCCGGTTTCGGTTTTACCCACGCCGGAGGGCCCCACCAGCAAAAACACGCCCACGGGCTGCTCCGGCGCGCGCAGGCCCGCCTTGCTGGCCTTGATGGCCTCGCCCACGGCGGCAATGGCCGCGTCCTGGCCCTTGATGCGCTCGGTGAGCCTGTGCTCCAGGTCGGCCACCAGGGCGGCCTGCTCCCGCGCCACCTTGCCCAGGGGAATGCCGGTCCAGTCGCTGACGACGCGGGCCACCACGTCCGGCGTCACCTCTATGGACACCAGGCCGTCGCCGAAGCGGGCGGTTTCAAAGGCCGCGCGCGCGCCAGTAAGCGCCGCCACCAGCTCCTGCGGGGGCTCCTGGCCGTCGGGCAGTTCCTTTTTGGCGTCGATCAAGGCCGTGCGCGCCTCCACCAGGGCGTGGGCGGCCTCCAGCTCGCTGCGCCACCCGGCGCGGATGGCTTCCGCCTGGGTGTCCGCCTCGGCGATGATTGCGGCCAGCTCGACGATGCGGGCCTCGTCCACGGGCGCGCCGTTGGCCTGGTCGCGCAGCAGCGCCTTGCGCTCGCGCTCCGCCGCCTGGGCGGCGCGCTCCTTGTCTTCCAGCTCGCCCGGCTTGGAGGACAGGCTGACCTTGACCCGCGCGCAGGCCGTGTCCATGAGGTCGATGGCCTTATCCGGCAGGAAGCGCCCGGTGATGTAGCGGTGCGAGTATTCTGCGGCGGCGGCGATGGCGTCGTCGCGGATGATGACGCGGTGGGCCTTCTCATAGGAATCGCGCACGCCGCGCAGAATAAGCGCCGCCGTCTGCGGGCTGGGCTCGTCGAGCTTCACCAGCTGGAAACGCCGGGCCAGGGCCGGGTCCTTCTCGAAGTACTTCTTGTATTCCTTCCAGGTGGTGGCCGCGCAGGTCTTGATTTCGCCGCGCGCCAGGGCGGGCTTGAGCAGGTTGGCCGCGTCGGAGCCGCCCGCCGCGCCGCCCGCGCCCACCAGGGTGTGGGCTTCGTCGATGAACAGCACAATGGGCTTTTCCGAACTCTTGATCTCGTCGAGCACGCCCTTGAGCCTGCGCTCGAACTCGCCCTTCATGCCCGCCCCGGCCTCCAAAAGGCCCATGTCGAGCCCCAGGAGCGTAACGCCCTGCAAGAGCTCCGGCACGTCGTTCTGGGTGATGCGCAGGGCTAGGCCCTCGATGACGGCGGTTTTGCCCACGCCGGGCTCGCCCACCAGGATGGGGTTGTTTTTGCGGCGGCGCGCCAAAATGTCCACAATCTGCCGGATCTCGGCGTCGCGGCCAAACACGGCGTCGATCTTGCCGCCGGCGGCCTTGGCGGTGAAGTCCTCGCAGAACTTGGCGATGAAGCTTTCGCCGCCCGCGCCCGGCGCGCCCGCAGCCCTGCCGGAAGCCTCCGCGCCTGCGCCGCCGGTCTCGCCGCCGGTTTCGGTGGAGGCCTTGGTGAGCTGCCAGAAGCTCTTTTGCAGGTCCTCGCGGTTCACCTGGCCCAGCAGCTCGGAATAGCCGCCCTGGGCATAGAAGCTGGGCTTGCGCAAAAAGGCCAAAAGCGCGGAGCCGGACCGGATGCGCGACAGGCCCAGGTCAACGGAGCTGACCAGCCAGGCGGCCTCCAGAAGCTCCACAAGCATGGGGGAAAACACCGGCCGCGCGGAGTTGCCCGCCCGGAAGTCCTCCATGGCGTCGTTCAGCGCCTTCTTGAGACGCCCGGCATCCACGCCGGAGCGCGCCAGGGCCAGCGAGGCGTCGCAGTTCTGGTCCTCCAGGCAGGAGAGCAGAAAGTGCTCCACCGTAACCTCGTAATGGGTGCGGTTGACCGTGAGCCCGGCCGCGGCATGCAACGCCTGGGTGCAGAAACCGTTGCACTTCTCAAGAAGCGCTTTCATGTCAACGCCGATCATTGCGCCACACTCCTTTGCTGATTGCTGTCGTACTGCCGCCGCAGATTGGTGAACAGGGCCTGCGGCTCCTTGCCCGCCGCGCGGCCAAGCCAGGCATCGCAGCCAAGCTGCGACCACACGCCCGTGCCCAGGCGGCCATCCTCGGCCTCGGCGGGGTCCAGGCGAAGAAGCACATCGAACTCCAGGGGTTCCGTGCAGTAAAAACGCACCAGCCGCACAATGGACAGGTGCCACTCGCCCCCGGGAATGACCAGATGGAAGTTTGCGGCGCTCAAGGGGCCGACCTCAAGGCGGAACTTGCCGATGTCATCGCGCACCTGGCTGCCAAGCCAGGCCGTATCGCCCAGCTGGGCCGTATCGTGCCCCAGAAAGCAGCGCTGATCTTCCGGGATGGGCACGTGGCGCGAAACGCACTGCACCACCCTGACCGGCGCGCCTGCGCGGTCGGCCAGCAGGCCCTTGAGCCCGGCGGCGGAGCGCGGAAACTGCGTCAACAGCCCGGCGGCGCGCAGCAGCATGCCCGGATGCGTGAAGATCTTGCGCACCTCCGGGTCGCCCAGGCCCACAAGGCTGAACAGGCGCTCCATGGTGGCGGCGTTGCGTTCCTCGCACACCTTGAGCGGCAGGCGGTGCCGCGCCCAGGCCAGAAAGAACAGGTGGAAGAAGCCGTCGCCCACCATGTCCAGAAAGTCGCGGCTGACGTTGCGGTCCTCGGACTGCTCGTCGAGGAGTTCCTCTGTGTAGAAGGTGGGCAGGGGCGAGGAAGGGCCGTAGAGCCCCAAAAAGGTGGCCGTGAGCCGGAAGCGCTCCTGGTCCGGGCCGGACTCGCCCTCGCGCGGGGGCAGTTCCTCAAGGTCGGCCAGGTCCGTGGCGGGAAAGCCCAGGGAGAGCAGCGCGCGCACGCGCACCCGCTCGCGCAGGAAGCGCTCGGACCGGGCCAGATCCGCGCCGCCGTGGGCCTGGCGCAGCAGCCGCACCGCCTGCACAAAGGAGAACGCGCGCGGGTTGGCGCGCAGCTGCTCCAGGAGCGTGGGGGCCGCCGCCCGGTCAGGCGCGCCGGGCTCCGCCTGCCCGTTCAGAGCAGGGGCCTGTCGCCCAGCCTCTCGGGCCATACGAACCGCTCCTTGCGCAGAACGTCTTCTGCGGTCAGCCGGGTGAAGGAATTGATGGCCGCGTAGTTGCCAAGAAACACATCCAGCACGGAGCCGAAGAGGAACATGTCGCCCTCCCCGGCAAAGCCCTGGCGGTCCAGCGTCAGCTGAATATCCTGCCCGCGCGCGATGCGCCCGCGCACGATGCGTTCCGCCGCGCGCACGCTCATGGCGGTAATGCCCTCCACCCGGCGCGTGTTGGCCAGAACCGCCACGCGGTCGCGCGTTTCGGTAAAGATATAGAGCTTGAGCATGGAGCGCAGGTTCTCCGCCGTGGCCACGGAAAGGTAGTTCAGGTACAGGTGCGACAAAAGCCGCCAGAGCATGTTGTTGCCCAGGGGCGGCTGCACGGGCGCGGTGGGCGGGCGGATGCTGGTGAACTCCGCCAGCTCCGGCGAGGTTTCCGTGGGCAGGCGCACGTCGCCCGCGCGCAGGGTCTCCGGCAGGGAGGCGTTGGTGCACAAGATCTCAACGGAGAGGGTTTCCGGCTTGGGCAGCTCGCCGGAGCCGGGATAGGCCACGGAGAGGTGCAGCTCCGCCTTGCCGCCCAGGGGCGAAAGCCGGTGGTGCAGCGAGTAGACCGGCGTGGCCTCCACCTGGGGGTTGAACATCTCGAAGGGCTGGTATTCCCGCTCCTGCACCGAGCCCTGCACGAAGCTCGTCACCTTGTTCACGGTGAAGACCTGGTAATGGTCGCGATTCTGGCCAGAGGGCCGGATGGCGTACTCCGGCTTCTTGTGGTCCAGCAGAATGGGATCTGCGTGGTAGGGAAACAGGTTCAGCGCCGGGGTGACGTAGAGCTGGAAGTGCTCGGCCCGCAGAGGCGGCATTTCCGGGGGCAGCTTGGCGAACACGAATTCGATGGAAAAGGCCCCGCCCTGCCCGCGCGAACGCCAAGCGTCCAGGCCGGTCAGGTCGAAAAACAAAAACTTTTCCGGCAGGATGAAGTACTCCTGCAGCACCCGGTAGCCGGGGAACGAACGCGCCGGGAAGGGAATCAGGGCCTCGTCCTCGTCGAAGCCCACGGGCCGCAGGCTGGAGGGGCGCAAGCTCATGGGCGCGCCGCCCTCGCCGGGCACCAGGCGAATCTCCTTCAGCCGGGTGAAGAGCAGCCAGTAGCGGCGCGTGGCCTCGGCGTAGTCGCCCGAGAGATGAAAGCGCAGGCTCTTGGCGCGAAAGTTTGCAAGCGGCAAATTCTTGGCCAGATTGAGCGAGAGCGTGAAGCACCCGCTCTCCCCGCCACGGGATTCGTAGGTTGCGCCGGTGACGGAAAGCGGGTGCAGGTCCACATCGTAGCTGGTGGTGAAGGTGCAGCGCGTGCCCTCGCTCTCCACGGAATCAATGGCCGTGCCCGCCTTGACCGTCACGGTCTCCATGAGGCTTTTCCTGGGCGTGAAGCGGATGAGCGTGGACGAGGGAATGGGCCGCAGGTAGTGCGGAAAGATGAGCTGGATGAGCCCGTGGACGATCTCCGGGAAGTCGTCGTCGAGCTTCTCGTACACCAGGCCGGAAAGAAACGCCGTGCCTTCGAGAATGCGCTCCACGTCCGGGTCGGCCGAGGGACCGGACAAGAGCGGCGCCACGGCCGGGTGGGCCTTGGCGAAATCCGCCGCAAGGTCGCGCAGGTGCGAGAGCTCGCGCTGGTAGTACTTCTCGATCACGTGGGCGCTCTCCCGCTATTGCATGACCACGATGCGGCCGTCGGGGTTCAGGATGGTTTCGAAAACCACCGGGGTGGCCTGGCCTTCCGCCGCCAACTGGGCTTGCAGCTTGAAAGCCAAAGCGAAGGACTTGTCCTCCTGGGGTTCAAAGGTCACGCGCACCGCCGTAAGCCGGGGCTCGAACTTCTGAATGACCCGGACAATGGCTTCCTCGATCTGCGCCACGGATTCCGCGCCGAAGGTGCTGGCGATGGAGGTGAAGTCCGGCACGCCGAAGTCCTGGGCGATGGGCGTGCTGCCCTGCCGGGTGTTCAAAATCTTTACCACGTGCCCCAGCACCGACTGGATGGCCGCCGCAGGGTCGGAGCCGCCGCGCCAGTCCGGGTCCAGTTCCACGGCCCGCAGCCGTTCCAGCAGTCTCTTCTCGCGCATTATCCCCTACCCGCCCGGCCGATGTGGAAAACGGCGGCGCGCCACAGTCCGGCGCGCCGCCAGGTCCATTGCTAAGCCTTCCAATTGTCAACGTATTCGATGTTGCCGTCGTTGTAGGTCCAGGTGATCTTGGAATAGGTGAAGGAGATCTCCTCCAGGTCGTGGTAGGGCTTGTTCTCCGGCAGGAAGGTCAGCGGCGTATACGCATGCGCGCTGACGACGATGGCGTCCTCCATCTTGACCGTGAAGTACTTCTCTTCCTCGCCAGTGGGCTTGATGCGGTAATAATCCAGGGTCACGGAGCAAGTCTCGCCAGTGCAGCAGGCCTTGTACAGCTTGGGGCTGGCCTGGTCCTTGTGCTTGGTCACGGTGTAGGGATGGTGGATGCGCTGGCCCGTGGGCAGCCCGGTGTGGGTGTCCTTGGGAATCTCCACCGTGTGGTCGCAGGCATAGACGACCATCTTGTCTTTCTTGTCGCCGCCCTGGGAACAGTCGCCCTTGATGTCGCTCTGGGTCTTACCCTTGACTGCCATGTACGCGAGCAAAGCCATGAAACTCCCTCCTTGAGGCAAAGTGTTCGTTGCGAGGAACTATTCCTTGTCCAACTTGCCGACGAGAGACAGGGTGAAGCTTGCGCCCATGTACTTGAAATGAGGCCGCGCCTTGAGCGTCACCGAATACCAGCCAGGATCCCCGGCCACGTCGTTGACCTCGATCTTGGCGAGCCGGAGGGGCCGCTTGCTTCGGGTCGTGGGGTCGGGGTTGTCCATCTCGGTCACGTACTGGCTCACCCACTTGTTCAGCTCGCTCTCAAGGTCGGTGCGCTCCTTCCAGGTGCCTATGTTCTCGCGCTGGATGACCTTGATGTAATGGGCCAGCCTGTTCATGATCATCATATAGGGCAGCTGGGTGGAGAGCTTGAAGTTCATCTCCGCCTCCTTGCCCTCCGGGGTGTTGGGGAACACCTTGCCCTTCTGGGTGGCGTTGGCCGAGAAGAAGGCCGCATTGTCCGAGCCCTTGCGCATGGTGAGGGCGATGAAGCCCTCCTCGGCCAGCTCGTACTCGCGGCGCTCGCTTATAAGCACCTGGGTGGGAATCTTGGTCTGGGTCTGGCCCATGGCCTCGAACTGGTACAGCGGCAGGTTCTCCACCGCGCCGCCGCCCTGCGGGCCGATGATGTTGGCGCACCAACGGTATTTGGCGAAGCTGTCGGTAAGGCGCGAGGCAAAGGCGAAGGCGGTGTTGCCCCAGCAGAAGTCGTCGTTGTCCTCTGCCGTTTCCTGGAAGTTGAAGCTCTTTGCGGGCACGGTGTTGGACCCGTAGGGCAGCCGCAGCAGGAACTTCGGCAGGGTGAGGCCCACGTAGCGCGCGTCCTCGCTCTCGCGGAAGGAGCGCCACTTGGCGTACTGCGGCATTTCGAAGATGGAGTGCAGGTCCTTCAGGTTCGGCAGCTGCTCCCAGGATTCGATGCCGAAGAAGTCTTTGCCTGCGGCGGCCACAAAGGGCGCGTGGGCCATGGCTGCGGCCGAGGCCACATACTGCAGCAGCGAAATGTCCTGCGGACCGGGGCCGAAGTCGTAGTTGGCCACCATGGCCCCAATGGGCTGGCCGCCGAACTGGCCGTACTCCGCAGTGTAAATCTGCTTGTACAGGCCGCTTTTCACCACCTCCATGGAGTCCTCGAAGTCCGAGAGCAGGTCCTCTTTGGAGACGTTCATGAACTCGACCTTGATGTTCTGCCGGAAGTCCGTGCGGTCCACCAGGAACTTGAGCGAGCGCCAGGACGACTCCAGCTTCTGGAATTCGTCGTTGTGCATGATGACGTTGACCTGGGCGGAAAGCTTGCGGTCAATCTCGGCCAGCATGTCGTCCACCTGCGCGCCGGAAACCTTGGCCTCGCCGCCGGTCTGCACCAACTGCGTCAAAAAGGCCTGCAACCCGGCCTTGGTGGCTGCAAAACCCTCGTCGGAGGGTTTGAGCTTGGAGGCCTCGACAATCTGGTCGAGGAGGCTTTCGCTCTCCCCGGTTTGGGCGGCCTGCCCTGCAGAAGCCTGAACGTTTTCGTCAGCCATGTCGCATCTCCTCCTGCTAGCCCTTGATGCCCAGTTCCGCGAGCAGCCGTTCCCGCGCGCCGGGATCCTTGATCAACTCTTGCACCTTTTTGCGGAAGTCCGGCACATTGGCCAGGGGCCCCTTGAGGGCCTTCAAGGCCTCGCGCAGCTCCATCAGCTTGGCCAGCTCCGGCACGTTGCGCACAATGGCGTCCGGGTCGAAATCCTTGAGCGACTCGAACTTCATCTGCACGGCCAGTTGGTCGTCTTCCTTGCCGGAAAGCGCGCTGGGCACGTTGACCTTAAGCTCCAGCCCCTGCCCCTTCAGCACGTCGTTGAAGTTGTCCTTGTCGATGCCCACGGGGTCGCGGTCCTCGACCATGCGGTCGTCCGGACGCAGGGTGAAGTCACCCAGCACCATCAGCTTGAGAGGCAGCTCGACCTCTTCCTTGGCATCGCCCGTGGCCGGCCTGTACACGATGTTGACCCGCTCTTTGGGGGCAACGGAACCTTCCTGCGCCATGATGGTCCTCCTTCAGACCTGCAGATTCTTCTCGGCCCGGGGCGTGGGGCCCCGGCATTCCTGTGGCGTCATCCTGCCAAATGCAGCGCGGCAGACGGCCTGATGCGGGCCGCGCAGGCTGCGTATTCCCTGGCCTTGGACAGGCCCCCTTCGCCCCCCAGCCCGGCGTAGGCCTCGCGGCTGGCAAGCAGCGCCTCAAGCGCCAGGTCCGGGTCCCAGTCCTCCAGGCCCCGGCGCTCCACCTCGCCCACCACCGCCTCCGCCAGGGAAACGGCCACGGACCAGTGCCCGGCCCGGCCCAAGAGGGACATCTGGACCAGCATAAGGCGCATGCGCAGGGGGCCGCTGGTTGCGCGGCGTTCGGCCTGGCCCAAGAGGTCCAGGGCTCCGGCCACATCCGCGCCCGCAAAACGTTTCTCCGCCTCCGCGCGGGCCTTTTCCAGCTCGCCCGCGCCGGGGGCCGTCTCGCTTTGCGGCAACGGGTCTGCGCCCTCCTCCGCCAGGGACGAGAGCCAAGCCCGCGTCTCGGCATCGGCAAAGGGCGTGCCGTCGGAAAAACTCAGCTGCTCCACCCCCGGCAGCAGGGCCAAAAAGGCGCGCAGCTCGTGGCACACGGCCCTGTGCGCCGCCGCATACTCCGGTCCCAGGGCCTCCAGGGCCTTGGCTGCTATGCGGTGCGGGTCCAGCCAGAACAGCGCGGCGGTCACCTGCTCCTCCGCCGCCTGGGCGGCTTCCAGGTGCCGCCCCTGGGCGTGCAGGGAAAGCAGCGCATTCTTGACCGCCTGTTCCGGCGGGGGAAGCAATGTTCTGCCGTCTTCGGCCGGGGGCAACCCCTTGAGCCGCAGCCAGGCCCCCAGGCGCGTGGCGCGCCACACCCACGGGTCGGCGGGCTCGGCGCGTCCGGCCAGGGCGGCAAAGCCCAGGGCGGCCTCGGCCAGGGCGGCGCGTGCAGAGGCCGCGTCCACCGGCGCAGCGGCGGGTGCAGCGACGTAAGCCTGCCCCGCCCCGGCGCGCGGAGCCTGGTCACCGCCAGTGGAGGCCAGCACAGCCGCCGCCGGAGCTGCGGCCGCCGCCTGCACGGGCAGGCGGCGCAGCACCTCGACGAGGTCGTTCATGGGCGAAAAGTCGGGCATCAGGCCGCCCAAAACGTGGTCCAGGGCCTGCACGTCGGCCACCAGGGACTGGTGCCGCTCGGCGGGCAAGGGGTCCAGGTCGGCGGCGTTTTTGAGCCAGGCCAGGGTTTTCTCCTGCCACCAGGCAAAGGCGGCCATGCGCCCGCGCAGGCGCTTCTTGGGCGGAAAGCAATCCTCCCAGAAGGTGGTGGCCATGTCGCCCAAAATGCGCGCGCCCAGGCCCAGGCCGTCGAGCCCCCTGGTTTGCAGCAGCCCCACGGCGAGGTAGGCGGCGGAGGTAAGATCTTTGGAGGTTGTGGAAAGCACCTCGCCGGAGAGGTCCACCACGCGGGTCCAGTCCACCGCGCCGCCCGCCGTGACGGAGGACAACTTGTCGATCTCGGCCTGGAGCTGGTTGAACGCCGGTTCGTAGTGCGCGTCCTGCCCGGCCGGAGCAGGGCCAGGTATGGGGGTACGTCCGATGTCGTCCAGATTCATTCATCCTCCAGCGCGGAAAACAGCGGAACGGCAGCCGCCCCTGCCGGAGAGCCCGGCGTGGCTTGAGCAGCTATTCAGGTTTCAAGTACCGCAAAAATATACAACAAGTAAATCGAAACTGCTTCTTCCAGGCGCACGGAAGCGGTCGAAGCATGGGAGCATCCCCCAAACCGGAGACCCTGCCCGTCCAGACCGCGTTCGAAAAAGCACCGCTTTTTTTGGGCCGCTTCCCGGCAAAACAGCCCACGCCAAGGCAGGGCAGGCCCCGGCCAAGGCCAGGACAATGCCCCAGGCGCACGCGGCGGCAGGGGCCAGCCAACCGGGGGGAATGCCCCAACACCCCAAGCTACCCACTTTTTTACTTGTGCAACGGAAGGCGCAAAAAGCCAAGCGTTTTCCTGACCTGCGGGAGAAAATCCGCCAGGGCTCCGGCAAGTCGCCCCACCGCACCGGCTGCGGCTGCCCTAAGGCGCGCAACCATATGCCCCCCGCCAAGCGCGGCCCCCGGCAACGGCGGCAACGCAGCGCGAATGGCGGCAGGCAAACACGGCGGCACGATGCCCAGCCTCCTGCCCCTCTCAGCAGAAGCCCGTCGCTCGTGCCGTGCTGCGCGGCCCGTCCTTCTGTGTGGCACGTCCTTCTGTGTGGCACGTCCTTCTGTGCGGCCCAGCCCTCTGCACGGCCCGCCCTTCTGTGCGGCGCGTCCTTCTGTGCGGCACGTCCTATCGCGAAATCACGCCCCGCACCGCCAGGTTGCGCGGGCATGCCGAGCCGCCCGGCCCCCACCGCACCGGCTGCGGCGGCCCCACGGCGCGCAACCATATGCCCCCGCCAAGCGGCGGCCCCCGGACTCCGACGCCTTTCCGACGCCCGCGTGGACAGTTGCCGCGCGCCGCCGGCTCTGCTATGCCAAGGCCATCTGCGGCACTGCGCCTGCAGCCCGCCACCCCGAAGCCTTGCGAGGATCCCGTGCCAGCATCCGCCCCGCCACACCTGCTTCTGGAGCTGCCCCCGGACGTGGCCTTTTTGCCCACCGCCACGGCAGCGGCCGAAAACGCCGCCCAGGTTTTCGGCCTGGACCAAAGCGGCGCGCTCAAACTCTCCCTGGCGGTGGAGGAGTTCTTCGCCTACCTGTGCCGCTTTGCCGGGCGCGAGGAACCCCTGCGCATGACGCTGACGCACGGCGGCACCTTCACGCGCGCGGCCTTCCGCTTCCGCGTGGGCGAGGTCAGCCTGCGGGCGCTGAACTTTGCGGCCAGCGTGTGCCTGGAGGACGAAAGCGAGGCCTGCGGCCAGGAGGCCGAGCTGGGCCTGCTGGTGGCCTCGCGCACCACCGACCGTTGCAGCTTGGAGTCCAGCGGGTCCGGGGTGTACCTGCTGCTGGCCGAGGTGGACCGCCAGTACCCGGAGGCCGAGCCCCTGCGCAACGCCCCGGTGCTCACCGCGCCCATCCGCGTGACCGCGCAGGACCATGCGGGCGCAGCGGACCAGAGTTCCTCGTCCGAGGGGCTGCTGCGCCACGCGGCGCTTCTGGCCGCCGGGCTTTACCCCGCGCGCGCCTGCCCCAGCAGTTTTTTCCGTCCGGCCCGCTTTGCGGAAATGGTGGCCAGCGGGCAGTACCACGCCCTGCTCGCCCAGGACGCCTCGGGAAGGCCTGCCGGGCTCTTGTGCTGGCGCGTCTCCGGCCCGCGCGCGGTGGTGTTCTCCGGCCCGTACGTGTTCGACGCCTCCCCTGGCCGCCCCCTGGCCGAGGAGACGGCGCGCCTGCTCATTGAGCGTTTCCTGGCCATGGTGGCCCGCACCGAGGCCGTGTGCGCCTTCAGCGAGCGGCCCACGGCGGACGTGCCCGAGGGCTGGTTCGAATCCCTGGGCAGCCTGACCCTGCGCGGCGGCGAGGACGAACCCGCAGGCGAGCAGGAGGCCTTATTCCGCCACCTGCGCGAGGACGTCGGCGGGGCCGTGTGGGCGCACCCGGAGCTCGCGCCCTATCTTTCGCGCCAGTACGACCTGCTGGCCTTCTCGCGCGATATTCTGCCCACGGAGCAGGAGCATGGCCGACGCAAAGCGGCGCACTCGCTCTTCGCCACCGCCTACGACCGCAGGCGCGGGCTGGCGCTTTTGAAACCCCTGCTCGACGGCCAGGACTTCGCCGCCAATCTGGCGGCCCACGTAAGCGCCCTGCATGAGCAAGAGGCCAGGGGGCTGAACAGCGAAGGCCAGGGACCGGACATCCTGCTGCACCTGGACCTTTCCGAGCCCTGGCAGGCCGCGCAATACCCGGCCCTGGCCGCCTGCGGCTTCACGCCCAGGCTCATTCTGCCCCACGCGGGCGTGTCCGATCTTCTGGTGTGCCAGCATGTCCCTGCCCATAGCTGAGCTGGTTCCGCCGCACATCCGCGCCTTTGAGGCCTACGTACCCAGCCGCCCGGACCCGGAGCTGTGCCGCGCCTACCGCGTGGAGCGTCTGCACCGGCTGAACAACAACGAGAACCCTCTGGGCCCGCCGCCCGCCGCCCAGCGCGTGCTGGCCGGGTTTGAGCCGCCGCGCGCCAGCGTGTATCCCAACGGCGACAGCTTTTTCCTGCGCGCCACCCTGGGCGAACGCTTCGGCAAGGACCCGGAGCGCTTCCTGGTGGGCAACGGCTCCTGCGAGGTCATCGCCAGCGTGGTCAAGGCCTTCTGCGACAAGGGCGACAACATCATCACCGCCGACAAAACCTTTGCCGTATATGAATGGGTGGCCGAGTTCTCCGGCTTCGAGGCCCGGCTCGTCCCCCTCAAAAACGCGGCCTTCGACCCTTTGGCCATGCTGGCGGCCATGGACGGGCGCACCAAGGTGCTCTTCGTCTGCAACCCCAACAACCCCACGGGCTCCTGGTGGCGGCGCGATGAAATGGAGCGCTTCCTGCGCGGGGTGGATGGCCGGGCCATCGTGGTGCTGGACGAGGCCTACCGCGAATACGTGGACGACGACGATTTCCCGGACGGCATGGAACTGATGGAGCGGCACAAGAACGTGGTGGTGTTCCGCACCTTTTCCAAGATGTACGCCCTGGCGGGCCTGCGTGTGGGCTATGTGTGCGGCCAGAAGGACGTCATCGACTACATCCGCCGCACGCACGTGGTCTATTCCGTCAACAGCCTGGGCCAGCCCGCCGCAGTCGCCGCCCTGGAGGACGACGCCGGGCACATTCTGGCCACGCGGGCCATGGTGGCGCGCGCCAGGAAAACTCTGCTGCCCGCCTTTGAGGAGCTTGGCCTGCCGTACATTTCCGGCGCGGGCAACTTCGTCATGGTGCGCACCCCGGCCTCGGATTCCCTCATCTACCGGCAGCTTATGCGCCGGGGCATGATGGTGCGCACCATGACCGGCTTCCGCTTCCCCAATTGGATCCGCGTAACCCTGGTGCAAGAGCCGGTGATGCGCGAGTTTCTGGCAGCCTTCCGAGAAGTGGTGGAGCTGGTGCGCCCTGGCGGCGGCGCATGACCAGCCAAGAGTCTGAGAGCACGCTCTTCAACCCCGAATTCTGCGCCCTGTGTGCGACGAGCCTGCTGTGCTTCTGTAATCTAGCAATTTTCTATGGATTCTATAACTATCTTGTTTACCTAGACATCCCCCACGCATGGCGTGGCCCCCTGCTGGCGATGGAACCGATGACCGCCCTGGTGCTGCGGCCCTACCTGACCACACGGCTCACGCTCAAAAACAGCATTCCGGCCATGCGTTTGGGCGTGGGGTTGGCGGTGCTTGCCCTGGCGGCGTACCCCTTCGCCACCAGCGTGCCCGTAATCGCCCTGGTGCGTGTGGTGCATGGCGCTGGCTACGTCATTCTGGCCTCGGGCCTCATGACCGCCTTCACCCATTTCCTGAACCCCAGCCGCGTGGCCCAGGGCTTCGGCATCCTGTCCCTCACCACCCTGCTGCCCAGCGCCCTCATGCCGCCCTTTGTGGAGGCCGTCACCCCCCGGCTGCCCGGACCGGGCTGGGCTTACGCCATGGCCGCGCCGCTTATGCTTTTAGTGCTGCCGCTGCTGGGCTCCCTGGGCGGCAAGGCCCGGACCATGGCCGCAGCCTTGCCGCCGGAACACTCCACCCGCCCCGGCTGGGGGCAGGTGCTCTCCGGCCTGCGGCAGCCCGGCGTGCTGGGGCTGGCGGGGGGCCAGCTTTTCCTGATTGCAGGGCACACCATTGTGTATTTTTTCATGAAAAGCTGGGCGCTCGACCTTGGTGCGGCCAATCCCGGCCTGTTCTTCACCTGCGCCAATCTGGCCACCATTGCCGTGCGCGTGCTGGGCATGGGCAAACTGGACCGCCTGAACCCCGGCAAAACGACCGGACTGGCCGTGCTGTTCCTGGCCGGGCTCACGCCCTGCTTCGCCCTGGCTCCGGCTTTCGGCGCAGGGAGCGAAGCCGCGCTGCTCGGCATGGCCGTTCTCTACGGCCTGGCCTTGGGCCTGGGCATGCCCCTCTTGAACGCGGCCATGTACCGCGTAAGCACGCCCAGGCTGCGCGCGGCCAACATGAACCTGCTGCTGCTGGCCTTGGACGCGGGCTTCATCCTTGGGCCAATCCTCGGAGCCTGGGGGCTGGCGGCGGGACTGGGTTTGCCGAGCCTGTTCCTTGTTTGCGGCGGGCTGCTGCTGCTGGCCGGCCTGAGCGTGCTGCCCGTGGGCCGCAGGACGCCCGCCCGCCACGCGGAAAGCTGAGCCGCCACGCGCAGAACCGCGCACCACGAACGCGGGCCCCTTCCTGACCAGGCTCTGTACTCGCCGCAGACAAAAAAACGGCCCGGGATTCCCCAGGCCGTCCGCACGCCGCCAAGCCTTGCGCAATAATCAAAGCACGCCCAGGCGCAGCAGCAGGTTGCCCGCCACCTGGCGGCGGTAGTCCGCACTGGCGCGCACGTCGTCGATGGGCTGGACCCGCTGGCGCACCACTTCCGCCGCGCGGCCAAGGGCGGAGAGCGTCAGCCGCTGGCCCGCAAGGACGGCCTCGGCCTCTGGGCAGCGCCNNCCCCACCGGCCCCACCGAACCCCAGGCCAGCCGCGCCTCCACCACGCGCCCGCGCTCCAGCTTGAGCAGCGCCGCCAGGCTCACCACGGCCACGGCCAGGGCGCTTCTGCGGCCCACCTTTTCAAAGCGCCGCACCTGGAACCCCTGCGCGGGCGGGGCCAGCACCGCCGCCAGCACCTCGCCGGGCTCCAGCCGCGTGCGGCCCGGCCCGGTGATGAAATCCGCCAGCGGCATGCGCCGCGCGCCAGACGCCGAGGTCAGCTCCACCTCGGCCCCCAGCGCCATGAGCGGCGGCAGGGTGTCGCCCGCGGGCGAGGCCGTGCACAGGTTGCCCCCCAGGGTGCCCATGTTGCGGATGGGCGGGGAGCCCAGCTCGGCCAGGGCCGCCGCCAGTTCCGGCAGGTGCGCGCGCACCAGCGGGTGGGCAAGAAGTTCGGCGTGGGTGCTGGCCGCGCCAAGGCGCAGGGTTCCGTCAGCCTGCTGCGCAACGCCGCGCAGAGCCTCCAGGGCGTCCAGGCGCACCAGGGTTTCCGGCCCGGCCTGCCCCTTGGCCTGCAAGGCCCGCAAACGCACCAGCAAATCCGTGCCTCCGGCCAGGGCCTGCGCGCCGGGCTGCCCCAGCATTGCGAAAAGTTCCGGCAAGTCGCGCGGGGTCAACACATTCATGGTCTGCCCGCCTTCTTGCGCGCCTTATTGGGCGCTGCCTGCGGGGCTTTGCGCGAAGCCTGCGCGGTATCGCGCAGCGTGGGCGGCGCATCGTGCAGCATGCTGGAATCGCAGCGCATTGCGTCCGCTGCGGCCTGCACGGCGTCCACAATCATCACATAGCCCGTGCAGCGGCACAGGTTGCCGGAAAGGGCCCGGCGCACCTCGTCGCGCGTGGGCTGCGGGTTCTCGGCCAAAAGCGCGGCGGCGGCAATGCTCATGCCCGGCGAACAGAACCCGCACTGCACGGCCCCGTGCTCGGCAAAGGCTTGTTGGATGGGGTGCGGCGCGGCCTTGGACCCCAGGCCGCTGGCGGTGGTAATCTCGCGCCCGTGCAACTGGGCGGCCAGCAGCAGGCAAGAGAGCTTGTGCACGCCGTCCACCAGGATGGAGCAGGCTCCGCACTCGCCGGTGCCGCAGCCTTCCTTCACGTCCTTCACGTCCTTCACAGCGCAGACGCCAGGGGCGTCATTCGCATCCGCGCCATCGGGCCGCAGCGCTCCCAGCCCGCGCAGCAGATCCACGGCCCGCTGGTCCGGGGCGGCGTCCAGGGCCACGGCCTGGCCATTCAGCACAAAAGATATGTTCACGCCGTCCTCCGCTTCTTGCGTGCAAAGAGCGCCAGCCCGCGCAGCAGGTCCACGGCCCGCTGGTCCGGGGCGGCGTCCAGGGCCACGGCCCGGCCATTCAGCACAAATGAAATGTTCACGCCGTCCTCCGCTTCTTGCGTGCAAAGAGCGCCAGCACACGTTCCGGGGTAAAGGGCAGCCGCCGCAGCAGGCGCAGGGCCTGCGCGCCGGGCCGCGCGCCCAGGGCGTGCCGCAGGGCGGCGGCCAGGGCCGGGGCCGGGCCGCTCATGCCCACCTCGCCCACGCCCTTCAAGCCATGCGGGCCGCTTTGCTCGCAGCTTTCCACGGCGAGGGACACCGTGTCCGGCAGGTCCAGCGCCGTGGGAATAAGGTAGGTGGACAGGTCGCGGGTGAGGATGCGCCCGGCGTCCAGGCGGAAGTCCTCAAAGAGCGCATAGCCCAGGCCCTGCGCCGCGCCGCCCTGGGCCTGCTGGTCGAAGCCCTGGCGCGAGAGCACGCGGCCGCCATCGGTGACGCAAAGATAGTCGCACACGCGCACGCGCCCGGTGAGCTCGTCCACCTCAATGCGCGCCAGATGCGCGGCATAGGCGAAGAGCAGGTGCGGAAAACCGATCATGAAGCCCCGCGCATGGCCGGAAACCTCTTGCGCCACGGGCATGAGGAACTCACCCACGCTGATGCGGTCATCGCGCGGGAGCAGACGCCCCAGCACGGCCAGGGGCAGGGCCTTGCCCGTGGGCGCATGGACCACGCGGCCAGGCTCAAGGGTCATGTCGTCCAAGGTGTCGCACAGAAGCGCCATGGCCGCGCGGGCCAGCAGCTTGCGGCGCAGAGCGGCGCAGGCCCGCAGCAGCGCGTTGCCGAAAGTATAAGTGGTGCGCCCGGCAGCCGAAGAGCCAGAAGGGTGGCAGCGCTCCGTGTCCGGCAGGACGAGCTCCACGGCCCCGGCGTTCTGGTTCAGCTCCTGCGCGGCCAGCAGCGCAAAGGCCGAGATGTTGCCCTGCCCCATGTCGGCCACGGAGGCATACACCACAATGCCGCCCGCCGGGGTAAGCTCCACCTTGGCGATGGCCATGTCCGCCAGTCCGCGCCCATAGCCCATGCCGTTGAACACGGCGGCCAGGCCCACTCCGCGCCGGGTGAAGGGCGGGGCTTGCTTGCGCCAGGCCTCGCGCCCGGTCCACAGGGGGTGCGCGGCCACGGTTTCCAGGCAGGCGGGCAGCTCCGCCGAGCCGCTGAGCCGCACGCCGCAGCAGTTTTCATCGCCGCTTTTGAGGGCGTTCTTGCGCCGCAGCTCCAGCGGGTCCAGGCCCAACTGCGCCGCCAGCTCGTCCATGAGGCCCTCGAAGGCCGGGCTGGCCTGGGCCACGCCAAAGCCCCGGAAGGCCCCGGCAATGGGATTGTTGGTGTAGACGCAGCGGCCCTCCACGCGTACGTGGGGCACGCGGTACGGCCCGCAGGCGTGCTCCATGGAAAGCTCCATCACCTCGCCGCCCAGGTGGGCGTAGGCTCCGGTGTCGTAGAGCATGTCGCAGGAAAAGGCCGTCAGCACACCGTCGGCCCGGGCGCCCAGCACGCAGCGCAGGCGCGCGGCATGGCGCTTGAACCCGGCCAGCACGCTTTCCTCCCGCTCCCAGGCCATGCGCACGGGCCGCCCCCCGGCATGCAGCGCGGCCAGGCCCAGCAGGCACTGCACCGTGGCCCCGTCCTTGCCGCCAAAGCCCCCGCCCAGGTGCGGCGCGCGGATGCGTATCTTGAACGGGTCCAGGCCCAGGGCCGCGCCAATCTCGAAACGATCGCGGAACGGAGACTGGGTGCTGAGCGTCATGTCCAGCACGCCGTCTTCCAACAGCCGGGCCACGCCGCATTGGGTCTCCAGAAAGGCGTGCTCCTGCACGGGGGTCCAAAAAACGCCGCGCACCAGCACGGGCGAGGCTTTGAGCGCCGCCTTGGCTTCGCCCTTTTCTATGACGGCGCGCATGAGCAGGTTGCCGCCCTTGCGCCCGGCATGCACCAGGGGCGCGCCCCGCCGGAGCGCCTCCTGCGGGGCGAAGACTCCTGGCAGGGGCTCGATGTCTGCGCGCAGGGCGGCCAGCCCGGCCCGCAGGGCGTCCGGCGTCTCGGCCAAAACGAGGGCCACAGGATCGCCCGCGTGGCGGATGACCTCGCCGCAGAGCACGGGCTGGTCCTTGTGCACAATGCCGTGGAGGTTGGGCCCCGGCACGTCCGCAGCCGTAAGCACGCGCAACACGCCGGGCACGGCCAGGGCGTTCGTCGCGTCCACCCCGCGCACCCGCCCGCTGGCGATGCCCAGGTCCGCGCCGGGGCGGAAGGCTCCGGCGTGCAAGCAGCCCTCGGGCAATTCGTCAAAGGCGTAGCGTTCCGAGCCCGTGGCTTTGGCCAGGGCATCGGCGCGCGGCGGGGCGGCTGTGGCGGGCGTGGTCATGGCGGTTACTCCGGCACCGGCAGAAAGGTCGCTTCCGGCGCGCCGTGATCGCGGCTGGCGCGTTCCATGTCATCGCGCACCCGCTGGCCCAGCGCCTGCATCTCCGGCGTGTGCAGACGCAGCCCCGCAAGGGTGACGGGCTCCAGGAAGCGTTGCGCCAGAATGCCGTCCGGCCCCGGCCCGGCAGCGCCGAACCACAGCGGCATGTACCCGGCACAAAAGAACCCGGCCTCGCGCAGGCTGCGCGCCGCATGGTCCGTCCAGGCCTCGCCCAGGCACAGAAACACCTGTACCAGCACGGCCCCGTCCGCCCGCCCGGCGGCCAGCTCGCAGGCCAGGCGCGCGGCGAAATCCGCGCCGATTGCGTACACGGTGACGCGCCGCACCCCGGCAAAGGCGAAATGCCTCGCCTCAAGCCTCGTCATGGTCTGGGGCGGCACCGGGGCATCGCCCTGCGCCACCTGCCGGGAAAGGGGCCAAAGCCCCAGCAGACCGCTGACGAAGCCGCCCCATTCGCCGGGCAGAAACAGCGGTCCCGGCTGGGCGTGGTCCACGCGCTGGGCGTACAGACAGCTTGCACGACCGGTAACGCCCTCGCCCACGTAGGCGCTCTCGGGCATCAGGCCAAGCTCCAGGCCGCAGGCCTCGAACCCGGAACCGTGAATCATCTTCTGCGTCACCATATGGTGGCACACGGACTCGCCGTAGATTCCGTCCACCCCTTCCGCCTTGCCGAAGAGGTTCTCCAGGGCGAAGCGGTGCAGACGGAAGGCGGCGGAGCTTTTGCGGTAGGCCTTGTCCACCATGATCTGGCCGTATTCATAAAAGCGCGGGTTGGGCGGGGAGCTGCGGTATATGCAGGCATGCCCGGCGATTGCGCCATCCGGGGCGCAGCCCACGATGGTGTAGTACTGGCGCGTGCGGTTGGCCTCCACAAGCAGTTCCGGCACGTAGGGTTCGTCCACGGGGTAGCTGTCCGCGTAGGTTTGGTAGAACAGGCGGCCCACGCCGGGGGCGTCCTGCGGCTGAAAAAGCCGGTACGTCAGCTTCTGGCCGGGGGTCAGGTCCGCGTAGGCGGCCTTCAGGGCGGCCAGGGCCTCTTCGCGGCGGCTCACAGCGCGCGCCCCGCAAACGCG
Source organism: Desulfovibrio sp. UBA6121 (assembly GCA_002422505.1). Classification (GTDB taxonomy): domain Bacteria; phylum Desulfobacterota; class Desulfovibrionia; order Desulfovibrionales; family Desulfovibrionaceae; genus Humidesulfovibrio. The sequence continues at coordinate 32,996 of DIVX01000140.1, read as the reverse complement.
CGCGCAGCCCTTATACTCACAGTCATTGCTTCTCCTCGGTGCTGGTCGGCCTGACGCAAGCGCTGCGCCTTGGAAGGATTGGGCGTTTTTTCCGGAAACAACACAGGCGCGCAGATCCGGCGGCGGGGATACGTTTCGACGCGCCAGGCAAGCCCCCGCAGACAGACCGCGCGAAACGGCCGAACTCCAGGCCGGGCCGCCCTTGCGTCCTGCCCTGCGCCCGCCCGCTTCGCCGCTGTCCCCGAGTCAAAACCAGTTGCGAGAAGTAACAGATACGTATTGCGACGGTCAACACGACGGGAGGCACAGCGGGGCAGACTGCGGCCGACGACAGGATGCCGCCTGCGGCGCTGCGCTGGACACGGCAAGGGCTTCAGGCTACATGAATCGCATGAAAAAAGCTCTGGCCATAGCGCCACCCTGCGTCTGCCTGGCGCTTGTACTTACGCTTTTGTGCTGCTCCGCCGCCCAGGCCGCAGAGCCCAAACGCGCCGCCCTGGTGCTGCAATGGCAGCCGCAGGCCCAGTTCGCCGGGCTCTACATGGCCCACGAAAAAGGCTTCTACCGCGAGGCCGGGGTGGAGCTCACCCTCATCCCCGGCGGGCAGGATGTCGTGGCCTCCAAACTCATGGCCCAGGGCCGCGCCCAGTTCGCCACCATGTTTCTGGCCACCGGGGTGGAGCGTAGCGCCAACAGGAACTCCGGCGGCCTGCCCGTGGCGCACCTGGCCCAGCTGGTGCAGCGCTCGGCCCTCATGCTCGTCACCCGCGCCAGCTCCGGCATCGCGGAGCCCAAAGACCTGCACGGCAAGCGCGTAAGCCTGTGGGACAACGAATTCCAGTTGCAGCCGCGCGCCCTGTTCAAGCGCCTGGGCATCCAACCCGTGCTGCTGCCGCAATCCAGCACCCTGGGCCTGTTTTTGCTTGGCGGCGTGGATGCCGCCTCGGCCATGTGGTACAACGAGTTCCACACCCTGCTCGCCTCCGGCCTGGAGCCGGAAGACCTGCGCGTTTTTTTCTACCGCGACCTTGATTTGAACTACCCGGAGGATGGCATCTACACCCTTGAAAGCACCCTGAAAAGCGACCCGGAGCTGTGCCGGGCCGTTGTTTCCGCCAGCCTGCGCGGCTGGGAGTACGCCTTCGCCCACCCGGAGGAAACCCTGGACGTGGTGCTGGCCCGCATGCGCGCGGCCCACGTTCCCGTAAGCCGCGTGCACCAGCGCTTTATGCTGGCGCGCATGAAGGACGTGATGCTGCCCGCCGCCCCGGGCGACCCGGCCCTGGGCGAACTGCGCCAGGCGGACTATGACCGCGTGGCCAAGGGCCTGCTCGACCAGGGGGTCATTACGACCATGCCGGACTTCCGCCAGTTTTCCCGCGGCGACGCCCTGGGCGCCCGGAGGCCCCAGTGAGCTTACGCGTGCGCGGGCTGGCGCTGCGCCTTTCGGCCCTGGTGCTTACGGCGGCGGGCGCGGTGCTGCTGGCCATAGTGCTGACCACCTACTTTCTGGCGCGCGAGGCCCTGCTGCATTACGCAGAGATCAACGCCCGGAACAAAGCCCAGGCCCTGGTGAACCGCATCGAGTCCGTGCTGACGCCCATTCCCGCCGTGGTTCTGGGCACCGTGTACGACATCGAAGACCTTTCGCCCGCCCTCTCCGACGCGGACATTTACAAACGCCTGCGTCGCGTGCTGCGCGACAACGACGCCCTCTACGGCGCGTGCCTGGCCTTTGAGCCCAATGGCCGCCGCCCCGGCCTGCAGTACTTTTCGCCCTATGTGTGCCGCACGCCCTTGGGCTTCAAGAACATGGACCTGGGCGGGCCGAACTACCGCTACCACGCCATGGACTGGTACCAGATCCCCCGCGAGCTGGACCGCATCGTCTGGAGCGAGCCGTATTACGACGACGGCGGCGGCGAGGTGCTCATGAGCACCTGCTCCGTGCCCTTTCACCGCGTGGTGAACGGTAAGCGCGAGGTGGCGGGCATCGCCACGGCGGATGTCTCCCTTGAATGGCTCAAGCGCATTGTGGCGGGCACCAGCGTGCTTGATACGGGCTACGCCTTCCTCATCACCAGAAACGGCACCTACGTGACCCACCCCGCCGCAGGCGTGGCCTTCAACGAAAGCATCTTCAGCCGGGCCGAGGAGTACGGCGAGGCCCACCTGCGCGAGATTGGCAAAGACATGGTGCGCGGCCGCTCCAACTACGTGCCGCTGAAAAGCCTGCACACCGGCAAGGAGGGCTTTCTGGTCTATGCGCCCCTGCCCAGCACGGGCTGGTCGCTGGGGGTGTTCTATCCCAAGGACGAACTGCTGGCCTCGGTGCAGGGGTTGGCGCTGGTCACGGCGGCCCTGGGCGGCGGCGGCTTCCTGGCCCTGGCGGTTCTGGTTTGGTTCATCGCGCGCGGCATAACCCTGCCCCTGCGCCGCCTTACCGTGGCCGCACGGGAGGTGGCCGGCGGCAAGCTCGACACCCCCCTGCCGGAACTGCACGCCAGGGACGAAGTGCGCGAACTGGCCGAGAGCTTCGGCAACATGCAGGCCAGCCTGCGCGACTATATCCGCGACCTGACCCAGGCCACCGCCAGCCGGGAGCGCATGGAAAGCGAACTGCGCATCGCCCACGACATCCAGATGGGCATTTTGCCCAAAATCTTCCCGCCCTTCCCGGACAGGAGCGAGCTGGACCTTTTCGCCAGCCTGACCCCCGCGCGCGAGGTGGGCGGCGATTTCTACGACTTCTTCCCCTGCGGGGAGGACCAGTTCTGCTTCCTGGTGGGCGATGTGTCGGGCAAGGGCGTGCCTGCGGCCTTTTACATGGCCGTGGCCAAAACCCTCATCAAGGCCGTGGCCGAAAGCGCCAATGCGGGCGGCGCCCGCGTGACCGACTACCTGCCGGGAGGCGTGGTGCAGGCCGCCCGGCGCTGCACCGATCCCGGACACATTCTGACCCGCGCCAACAACGACCTGGCCCAGGACAACGAGTCGTGCATGTTCGTGACCATCTTTTGCGCCGTGCTCGACCTCAAGACCGGCGCGGTGCGCTACGCCTCCGCCGGGCACAACCCGCCGGTGCTGCTGCGGGCGGGGAAAGGCCCGGAATATTTGCCCACCCGGCAGGAGCCCGTGGCGGGCGCCATGGAAGGCGTTGTCTACACCGCCGACACCCTGACCCTGGCCCCCGGCGACGCCCTGCTGCTGTACACCGATGGCGTGACCGAGGCCATGAACCCGGCCCAGGAGCTGTATGGCGAAGCGCGGCTGCTGGCGCAGGCCCGGGCCCTGGCAGGCCAAGAGCCCAAGGCCCTGTGCGAGCGCCTGGGCGAGGACGTGCACGCCTTCGCCGCCGGGGCCGAGCAGTCCGACGACATCACCATGCTGGTTCTGAGCTACCTGGGACCCGGCGCAAACGCGGGCTGACAAGCGCCCGCCCCATGAGGAGAACGACATGGATTTCACGCAGACGCAAGAAGGGGCTTTCCTGGTGCTGATGGTCACGGGCCGCATGGACACCCTCACCGCGCCCCAGTTCGAGGCCAAGTGCCTGGCCTGCCTGGAGGCCGGGAGCAAACGCCTGGTGGTGGACCTCTCCAGCCTGGAATACATCAGCAGCGCAGGCCTGCGCAGCATTTTGTCCGCCGCCAAGAAGCTCAAGGCCGCCGGGGGCGACCTGGCCTTCTGCGCCCTTTCCGGCATCGTGGCCGAGGTGTTCGCCGTGTCCGGCTTCAACAAGCTGCTGCCCGTGCTCCCCACGCGCGAGCAGGCGCTGGCCCGCCCCTAGGCAGCCCGCATATGCAGCGCCTGCGCCTGCCCGCACAAGAGGAAAGCCTCGCCGCTTTCCGTCAGCACGCCCTGGACCAGGCCGCGCGTGCGGGCCTGGACGAGGCCGCGCAGGCGCGGGTGGAGTTGGTGCTGGAAGAGGCGCTGGTGAACGTCATCCGCCACGCCTACGCCGACACGGCCCCGGACGCCGGGCGACCGGTTGAGCTGGCCTGCGGCACGGACCCGGACGGGGTGTTCCGCATGGAGCTTTCGGACTGGGGGCCGCCCTTCGACCCCGTGGGCGGGGCCGCCGCCCGCCCGGACGACGGCTCGCCCGAGGCCGAGCTGGAAGTGGAGCTGGAGGCCAACCTGGAGGCCGACCTGGACAACCGCGCCCTGGGCGGCATGGGGCTGTTCCTCATCCGCACCATGAGCCAGCCGGGCTATGAGCGCAAAGCCGGGGCCAACGTGCTCAGCCTGCGCTTTGCCCCCGTGGACGAAGACTAGCCACACCACGTTTCTCACATTCCGCCAATATGCTGGCGGCATGCTGGGATTTCCCCCCCCCTGCCGCAGCGCAACCAGACCAAGGCCGCCCAAGCCCTATGGCCCCTGCCCGCCCTGCGCCAGGCCCCCGGCAAACGCAGAACCGCCGCAAAACTACGCAACCTGCCCCCTGTTTGAAATGCCGTAGAAGCATTGTGTGCAGTACTTTGTCCGTTTTTGTCGGCGATTTCTTGCAGCGACCGGCCAAAGGCGCAGCAAACCCCACAAAGTTTCACCATAGCGCGCCATTTTTGGCAAAGGCGTGCCGTTTCCGCAACAAAAACGTCATCGGGCAAAGAGCGTTGCTCCAAAAATAAATACTGTGCTAGAGTTGGGCCATTGCCGTCTTTGCCCTGCCGCGCAGCGCATGGCGCCAATACGACCACAGGCGTTGTGACCAGCACGCCGCGCTTTGCTCCCTTAAACCCAGCCTGGAGGTCCCATGCCGCGTTCCATTAAAACCCGTCTCATTCTGGGGCTTGTCTCCGTCATCGCCGTCATCCTCGCAGGCATCCTGGCCATTGTCGCCTACAGCTTCAGCCAGCAGTCGCGGGAATCGTTCCTGCGCGCGGCGGGCGGCGAAATGTCCCAGGTGGACCACGCCATTACGCTGTTTCTGGACGAATCGCTGATGAACGCCGACATGCTGGCCAAATCCCCGGCCGTGCAGCACCTGGACGAGGTGAGCACCAATCACCTGACCACCACCGAAAAGAGCAGCGCCAAGGTGGCCGAGGGCGACGCCGCAGGCCGCAGGGTGGTTGATTTCTTCGCCTCCGTGCAAAGCGCCCACCCGGCCTACGTGGAGGTGTTTCTGGGCAACGAGCGCGGCAGCTTCGTCAGCTCCCTTGAATCCTCGGCCATGCCTGCGGGCTACGACCCGCGCAAACGCCCCTGGTATTCCGAGGCCAAGCCCTTGACCGACAAGGCCAAGCTCTCCAAGGCCTACATGTCGACCACGGGCGAGGCCGTGACCAGCGCGGCGCGCACGGTGGTGCGCAACGGCGCGGTGGTGGGCGTGGTCGGCATCGACATCTCGCTCAAGAACCTCACGGAGCTCACCAAGTCCGTCAAGCTTGGGCAAAGCGGCTACCTGGTGCTGGTGCAAGACGACGGCGTGATCCTGGCCGACCCGCGCCACGACAAGAACAACTTCAAGAAGGTCGAAGAGCTTGAATCCAAGCACCTTGCAGCTTTGTTCAAAATGGATTCCGGCAGCCTGGACTTCGAGCTGGACGGCAAAAAGTATCTGGGCATCGTGTTCACTTCGCCCAAGACCAAATGGAAGCTCATGGGCTTCATCGAGCAGGCGGAGATCAGCGCGCCTGTCATTAACACCCTGTATCTGCTGACCTTCGTCGGTCTCATCAGCCTCTTCGTCATGGCGGCGGCCGTGTGGCTCGTCAGCAACAACTTCATCTTGAAGCCGCTGAACGCCGTGTCCGGCTTCGTGGCCGGCATCGCCAAAGGCGTGTATCACCAACGCATTCAGCACGACCGCCAGGATGAGATTGGCGGCATCTACGACGCCCTGAACGCCACCTCCGGCATGCTGGAACAGAACATGGCCGAGATCCAGACCAAGACCCACGAGGCCGAGGACAAGGCCCGCGCGGCCGAAACCGCCAAGGCCGAAGCCGACGAGGCCCGCAGGAACGCCGAACGCGCCAAGAGCGAGGGCATGCTGACCGCCGCTGGCAAGCTGGAGTCCATCGTCAGCATCGTCTCCTCGGCCTCCGCCCAGCTTTCCGCCCAGATAGGCGAGTCCAGCAAGGGCGCGGAGCGGCAGGCCATGCGCATTACCGAAACGGCCACCGCCATGGAAGAGATGAACGCCACCGTGCTTGAGGTGGCCAAGAACGCCGGTCAGGCGGCGGAAACCTCCGACGGCGCGCGCAAGAAGGCGCAAAGCGGCGCGGAGGTGGTCAACAAGGTCATGACCGGCATGAGCGAGGTGCAGCAGCAGACCACCCGGCTCAAGACCGACATGGGCACCCTGGGCGCCCAGGCCGAGGACATCGGCCGCATCATGACCGTGATTACCGACATTGCCGACCAGACCAACCTGCTGGCCTTGAACNNGAAAAGACCATGACCGCCACCAAGGAGGTGGGCGACGCCATAAGCGCCATCCAGCGCGGCACGCGGGCCAACGTGGAGGGCGTGGACAAGTCCGTGCGCCTGATCACCGAGGCCACCACCCTGGCCGACGAGTCCGGCCAAGCCTTGCAGGAGATCGTGCATCTGGTGGATTCGGCCTCGGACCAGGTGCGCTCCATAGCCACCGCCAGCGAGGAACAGTCCGCCGCCAGCGAGGAGATCAGCAATTCCATCGAACAGGTGAGCTCCATAGCCAACGAGACCTCCCAGGCCATGAACCAGGCGTCCAAGGCCGTGGATGAGCTGGCCCGGCAGGCGCAGATGCTGAACACGCTCATCCAGCAACTGCGCGAGGAAGCCGGGCACAAGGGCTAAGCGCGCCCAAACGCCGCACTCCGGCGGCCTCCTCTTGCGGGGGGGCCGCCTTTTTTTGCCGCAAGGCAGCCCAGGGCCCGGCCTTGAGCTTCGGGCCGCCTTGGCCTAAACTGCGGGCCGCGCCAGTGCAGCGATCTTGCCCATGCCACGCCACGCCAACGGAGCCCCGCCCCAATGAAGGATATCGCCAAGCTTTTGTCTGGATTCAAGAACTTCCAGCGCACCTACTTCTGCGGCGACAACGAGCTGTTCCGCGACCTGAACCAGGCCCAGAACCCCAAGGCGCTGGTCATCGCCTGCTCCGACTCCCGCGTGGACCCGGCGCTCCTGACCGGGTGCGAACCCGGCGACATGTTCGTGGTGCGCAACGTGGCCAACCTGGTGCCCCCCTACGAGAACGCGCCCGGCCGCCACGGCGTGAGCGCCGCGCTGGAATACGCGGTGAAGGTGCTGGAGGTGGAGCATGTCATTGTGCTGGGGCATTCATGCTGCGGCGGCATCAACGCCCTCATGTCGCCCCGGCGCGAGGCCCTGGGCGAATTCATTGCCCCGTGGGTGAAAATAGCCGAGCCCGCCCTGACCGAGGTTTCGGCCAAGCTGCAGGGCAAGGACGAGCACCTGCGCCAGCGCGCCTGCGAACAGGCGGCGGTGCTGGTCTCCCTGGAGAACCTGCTGACGTTCCCCTGGCTGTGGGAACGGGTGATGCAGCAGCGCATCCACCTGCACGGCTGGTACTTCGACATGCACAAGGGCGAGTTGTTGAGCTATTTGCCTGAGATCGGCACTTTTGAGACGCTCGTGGCGCGTTGCGCCACGCCGCCGAAGTAGGGGCGCGAAAGGCCACAAGAAAGGCGAAATCATCACACGCCGCAGTGCGTTTCCCCCTGCCCCACGCTCTCCGCCTTTCCAAACCGTACCACCTCATCCACCAAAAGCGCCTTGGGCAGCAGATTTATTTATTTCGAACGCAAGCTCTGGACTATTTAGCAACTCAAGGCCTTTGCACACCTCGTTCCCATTTATAGCTAGCGTCTGTGTTAATGTATTAGTAATAACTGACGCTTTTGTGTTGGAATCAATGCCAATAGCATTGCACGTATCCCTGATTGCATTATAAACATATACATTGCTAGATGTTACAAAAATTACAGTATATATATTCCTTGTCATCCTGATAGCCATTGGCACCCACAAAAATAATGATACAAAGAATACCGCTGTTGGATAATTCCCTAGACCATATGAAAATATAGAAATTATTACGGCAGCCAAAATTATATTGCTAAATGTATAGTTCCCCATTCGGCTCGCTAATATGACGCTGTGACCACTCTGATTCTTTTTGTAAAACATCTTCTCAATATCAACGCTACGAAATGTCTTGATATTAGTTCTTTTGAAAATCCAAATATACGACAACGGACACATTGTGACTACAAATGTCACAAGTGCTAGCAATACTCTCTGGACCTCAATATTCATGTTTCAATCTCGCTTTGTTGGCAACAATTGTAGCATTGAGTGAATCATGTCAGAGCATGGCCTGCTATCTTTTGCAAACCGCACCACCTCACCCACCAGCAGCGCCTGGGCAGCATATACGCGATGAAGAGCATTGCTGGCGAAGTGTTCCGCCGCAGCCCCGCCCTAGCAAAAGGAATTCCGAGCGCCTAGGCTTTTGCCAAACGCTGCAAGGCCAGGAACAGCGCCTGGGTGCCCTCGCGCCCGTGGCCCTTGGCCGCAGCCCCGGCGTACAGGCCGTTCACCAGCGCCAGCCCCGGCAAATCTAGGCCCATGCGCCGCGATTCCTCCAGCGCTATGCCCATGTCCTTCACAAAGTGGTCGATCATGAACCCCGGCGCAAAGTCGCCCTTGAGGATGCGCGGGGCCAGGTTGTCCAGGCTCCAGCAGCCCGCCGCGCCCTTGGAAATGGCCCCCAGCATGGCCTGCGGGTCCAACCCGGCGCGCGTGGCGTAAAGCAGGCTCTCGCACACGCCGATCATGCTGCCCGCAATGACGATCTGGTTGCACATCTTGGTGTGCTGGCCGCTGCCCGCACCGCCCTGCAACAGAATGATCTTGCCCAGGCGCTCGAAAAGCGGACGCACGGCCTCGAACACTGCGGCCTCGCCCCCGGCCATGATGGACAGGGCGGCGTTCTTCGCGCCCACGTCGCCGCCGGAAACCGGGGCGTCCAGGGCGTGCGCGCCAATCTTGCGCGCTGCCGCGTCGATCTCCACGGCCAGACTGGGGCTGGTGGTGGTCATGTCCACGGCGATCTTGCCCAGGGTGAGGCCCGCCAGCACGCCGTCGGGCTCGAAATACACGCGGCGCACGTCGTCCGGGTAGCCCACCATGGTGAAGACAACGTCCGCCGCCTGGGCCACGGCACGGGGGCTTTCGGCCCAGGCCGCGCCACGGGCCAGCAGGGGCTCGGCCTTGGCCCGCGTGCGGTTGTACACCGTGGCCGGGTGGCCCGCGTTCATAAGATGCCCGCACATGGAAAGGACCATGACGCCGGTGCCGATCCAGCCGATGCGGGTGTTCTGGGTGATGCTGGGCAATGCGGTGATGCTCATGGGCGCTCCTTTTGGGCTTGGGGGGGGGTGCGGCTGTCGCCATATGGTGGCCGTGGCCCGATGGTAACGGCGCGGGCGCGCAAGGGCAAGGGGGGGGACGCGGGGCTACGAATCCGCAGGCCGCCGGACTACGAATCCGCAGACGCAGGGCCAGGCAGGCCAGCCGGACGCTTGTCAACGCGCCGGGGTTGGGGGTATGCTTTCAGGCATAATACTCCTGCGTTGACGCCGCCTTCGGCGCGCCCGCTTCCAACCAACCGCCCCCCACGGCAAAGAGGCACAGCATGATCAGCACCACCTTGTTTCCCGGACGCTACGTGCAAGGGGCCGGAGCCCTGGCCCGCCTGGGCCGCGAGCTTGCCCGCCTGGGCGACCGGCACTTCCTCATCTGCTCCCCGCATCCGCTCAAAAATCTGCTGCCGCCCCTGCTGCCCAGCCTGGAGCAGGCCGGGGCCGTGCGCGTGGAGCCCTTTGGCCGGGAGTGCACCGACGCCGAGATTGAGCGCCTGCTCGCCCTGGTGAAGGACTTCGGCGCGAAGACCATCACCGCCATCGGCGGGGGCAAAACCATGGATGCGGCCAAGGCCGTGGCCACCAGGGCCGGGCTGCCCGTGGCCGTGGCGCCCACCATCGCCTCCACCGATGCCCCGTGCAGCTCCGTGTGCATCATCTACACCCCGGAGGGCGTGTTTGAGCGTGTGGACCTTTTGCCGCGCAACCCGGACCTGGTGCTGGTGGATACGCTGGTGGCGGCCCAGGCCCCGGCGCGTTTCCTGGCCTCCGGCATGGGCGACGCCCTGGCCACCTGGTTCGAGGCCGAGTCCTGCCGCCTTAGCCGCGGGCAAAACATCGCCGGGGACGTTGGCTCCATGACCGCCCACGCCCTGGCCCGGCTGTGCTACGAGACCATCCGCGACTGGGGCGTCGCCGCGTTGACCGCCTGCGAGGCCAAGGTCGTCACCCCGGCCCTGGAGCGCGTGGTGGAGGCCAACACCCTTTTGAGCGGCCTGGGCTTTGAAAGCGGCGGCCTGGGCGCGGCGCACTCCATCCACAATGGCCTGACCGCCCTGCCCGCCACGCACGGCAAATACCACGGCGAAAAGGTGGCCTTCGGCGTGCTGGCCTCGCTGTTCCTTACAGACAAGCCCCTGGCCCTGATGGACGAGGTGTACGCCCTGTGCGAGGCTTTGCGCCTGCCCACCACCCTGGCCGACCTTGGCCTGGACGGCGTGGGCGATGCCGACCTGCTGCTCGTGGCCGAGAAGTCCTGCGCCGAGGGCGAAAGCATGCACAACGAGCCGGTGGAGATTTCCCCGCAGCTGATCCTTTCCGCTCTCAAGGCGGCGGATGCGGAGGGCAGAAGGCGCAAGCGGGGCTAGAGGCGAGGGAGGAGCACAGGCGGGAAATCGCCAGAGCTGCGTGGGTGAGGGCAGATCGTGTGGCGCAAGGGGCTGGCGCTGCCGGGACCGGGCAGCCGCACCAGGCAAAGCGTGAGAAATGCCGCCAGGGCCGCGCCCGGCCTCAATGGAACACGCACGCCAATCAGTGCCGAATTGCGCGCCGGTTTACTCTGAGAACGAAAGCCCCAGGCGGCGCAATACAAAAGTAAGCGTCGCGAAACAACAAAAATCCCAGCTTCAGAACAACGAAAAAGGGACCTGGAATTACTTCCAAGTCCCTGTTTTCTTTTTGGTAGCGGGGGCAGGATTTGAACCTGCGANNCCTACGACCTTCGGGTTATGAGCCCTAATGCCAACATATACACCATTGTGCTGTTGTCTACTATATCTCTCTATTTCATTGACTAAATGTAAACATGCTCTTCGTTGACTTTCGCTCAAAATCGGCCTATTTCGGTCCTGCGTGTGGGGAATGGTGTGGGGAAGAATGGCCTTCCCCACACGGGACAACATACCAAAAGGACGGACTTTTTCAATGGCCAAGCGTATTGCGACGGACAAAGAAGGCGTCTTCTACCGCGAGATTGAGGGCGAGAAGCCCAGCAAGCCTGCTCGGGCCTATTACATCCGCTATCGGCGTGGTGGGCGTGGAGGCCAGCTCATTGAGGAGCCCGTAGGGAAGTCAACACAGGGAATGTCGCCAGCCAAGGCAGCCAATATCCGCGCCTTGAGGATCACTGGCAAAGAGACCTGCAACGTTGAAAAACGTGTGCTTCAGCGCTCCGCCAAGGAAGCGGCACAGAACCGGTGGACGATTCAGCGCCTCTGGGATGAATACAAGCGCAACAAGCCTGGGCTGAAAGGAATCGTCACTGACGAGAACAGATTCAAAAACTACCTCTCCCCCTTCGCCTCCCGCACCCCTGATGAGATTTCGACTGCGGACGTTGATCGCCTCCGCCTCCAGGTCACCAGTTCTGGCAAATCCCAACAAACAGCCAAGAACGTTCTTGAGCTGTTCCGACGCATCATCAGCTTTGGGGTGAAGAAGGGGCTTTGCCTCTGGCAAAACCCGTCACGTCTCCACTTTGAGATGCCCAAGGTGAACAATCAGCGAACGGAGATGCTCACCAAAGAACAGCGGGAAAGGCTGCTCCTGGCCGCTGCCGCCGATCCTAATCGGAAGGCTGCCAACATCGTGCTCCTGGCCTATCTGACCGGCATGAGGCGTATGGAAATTTTTCGCCTCAAATGGGAACACATCGACTGGGAGCAAGGGTTCATCCGCATCGTCGGCGAAGGGCAGACTGGGGCCAAGAGCGGCAAGGATGAAATCATCCCTCTCAGCGAGGCTGTTAGCGCGTTCCTAGGGAGCGTAGAGCGCGGGGATGGCCCGTATGTCTTCCCCGGCAGGGACGGCGTGAGCCAACTCACAGACATCAACAAACAGGTCAACCGGATCAAAACGGCAGCCGGGCTGGATAAGGACTTTCGCCCTCTCCACGGCCTACGCCACACCTTCGCCAGCGTTGCCGTGTCCAATGGCATCCCGCTTTCCATCGTGCAAAAGCTCCTCACCCACAAAAGCCCGCAACTGACGCAGCGCTATGCGCACCTGGAAGATGGCGCGCTAAAAAGTGCGGCAAACAGTATCAACAAGCTATTGCAAATTGGAATTTGCTAACGGGATATAATCCGAAGCTCCTCAACAACAGATGCTCTCGCAAAACGACAGGCGGTAACATAATGAGATTCCGGCATATTCGTGCATTGCTCAAAAGCATGTTTCCGAAGCAATCAGTCCCAGCGGAGTACTACTTCAAACCTTCAGAAGACCTCCATGAAATAGTAACTCTTCAAAACCCAATCCTTGGCAGTATGTTGGTTGAAAAATGCTCCGAAAGAGAACTCAACTTTCTCCATTCGTGCGTACTTGAGACTATCAAGGACTCTGAATGTGTTAATAATGGATTATGCCAAAAAAAGATTGCAACACCATATGTCATTCTCTTTGAGTACCCTGACTTCATTGATTCTCAGCATGTATTTAAATGCATTACTGCTGATTGTGTTGAATCATGCCTATTGTATAGCAATGGTGAAAAAAGTTTTAACTGGGACAGAATTGCATTTAGACGCGATGAATGTGCTGAGTTTTTAAATATATACAGAGACATGCTGCCATCACTTTGCAACTCATTAGGCCATCAACCGAACATCTCCAAAACAATCATTCTCAGCAACAACACTTTCAACAACAACAGCAATAATGACATTTGCGGAAAAGTCATTAACCATGACATAACGAATATTGGTGACACCAGCGATGGACAACACAACCGTGACATCGAAGGGATTGCACGATATTTTTTAACATTCTTAGAACGATACCACGACAAGACACTCAACGAAGAAGAATTTACGGATGAAATTAAAGGTCCTTTATATTTTGTCTCCCACGCTGGAGCGAAGCAGGCCTGGAAGTGGGTCCCAACGGAATACAAACGAAAAAAGGGAAGACCAAGGAAAGGTCAAGCCTCGCCAAACAATTCCAGCGAACCAGACGAGTAAACTACCATCACCCATCCAGTCCGTGTCGCAATGCGCCGATATTCCAGAGCATACGCTATTGCGCAATTGCACCGCCTCCCTCCACAGTGAAAGTTGCACGATTCGCCAAAGCCGGAAATAAATCCTGTTTTATTTACGTGATTTTATAATCCTTGCATCAAAACATTTCAGCACGTTAGCATCCCATGAAGTACACCTGAGGCCTCGCGGTTTCGCTGCCTCACACAAATTCATGGAGGTCCAAATGCCTAAGATCGTCCCCGCCCCCTCCTCTCTTCCTGATTCCCACGACAAGCTTCTTACCGAAAAGGAAGCAGCTCCCATCATCGGGCTCAGCGTCCGCACCTTGCAGCAAAGGCGCTACCTGGCCCTCCCCCCTAGGTTTGTGCGCTTGCCGCGTACAAGATCCATCAGGTACCGCCTGAGCGACCTGCGTTCCTACGTTGAGCAAGGTGTTGTGGATTTCGATTAGGGGGGAACATGGAGAACAAAGAAACAGCCCTGGAGGCGTTGCCAGACACCTCGCAGGGCCATGAGCAAAGTGGCACACAGAGCCCCCTATTACTTCAGACCAAGACCAAAGGAAATGAAACTGAACGAAATGCCGACCAGCTAACCGAACCTCGCCCGTGTGCACCGGGCAAGAGTCAATTCGTTTCAAACTCCGAAGGTGTTTTATATCGGGAGTTTGAGCGGAACAGCGACGAGTCACGGCTTGTCTGGTTCTCTTCTCCTCTGGACGTGATCGCGCAGACCAGAGACGCCAACGGCGAATGGGGCTTGTACTTGGCAGTGCAGAATCCGCTTGGAGAAACTCTCCAATGGGTCATGCCCATGAGTATGATGGCGGGTACTGGCAGCGCCTACCGGGAAGCCCTTCTGAGGATGGGGCTAAAACTCGGCGTGAACGGTTCCAAACGGCTCTATGAGTACCTCATGACGGCCCGGCCAGAGCGGTTCCTGCGTTGCGTGCACAGCACCGGCTGGCACGGCCCGAAGTTTGTCTTACCCGACTCATCATATGGCCCGGAAAACGGCGAGGAGATTATCCATCAAGGCCCGACAAGCGAAACCCCGTTCCGAGTCAAAGGTGCGCTCGGGGAGTGGCAAGATGAAATAGGACGCCTTGGGGAAGGCAACTCACGCTTGGCCCTGGCCTTGTCATCGGCCTTCCTCGGGCCGCTCCTTCAGCCATTCGGCCAAGAATCTGGTGGCTTCCATTTCACGGGGAGTTCCAGTGTAGGGAAAAGCACCCTCTTGATAGCTGCCGGAAGCGTCTGTGGAGGCGGTGCGCCTGCGGGTTTTGTACGGTCATGGCGTACAACAGACAACTCCTTGGAAGCCATAGCCCCTATGCATAATGATGCCCTCCTGTGCCTGGATGAACTCGGCCAGGTGGCGCCAAGCGCTGCTGCGAACATCGCTTACATGCTTGCCAACGGACAGGGCAAAGGCCGTGCACGCAAAGATGGATCTTCACGCCCCATGCACTTCTGGCGAACCGTTTTCCTCAGCACGGGTGAGCTGACCTTTGAGCAGAAAGTGCGGGAGGACAAGAACCAACGTTTCATGGCGGGCCAATCCGTGCGGATCGTGGACATCCCTGCGGATGCTGGCAAAGGGATGGGGGCGTTCGAGACGTTGCACGGGTTCATAGATGGCAAGGCGTTCTCGGAGCATCTCAACCGGGCGTCGGTGGTCTGCTATGGTGCTCCTTTCCGAAGATACCTTGAGCTCCTCACTAATGATTTGGCAAATTACGTGGTGCGCGCACGAACATGGCTCCAGCGGTTTGAATCAGAGGCTTGCCCTCACTATGCCGATGGGCAGGTCAAGCGAGCGGCCAACCGCTTCGGCTTGGCCGCCGCTGCCGGGGAACTCGCCGTGGAGATGGGCATTCTCCCTTGGCGGTCCGGCTCTGCACTCTGGGCATGCACGGTCTGCTTTTGGGATTGGGTGGCCTCACGCGGTGGCTATGGATCGGCTGAGGCATACGCGGCTCTCGCCAAAGTGCGAGATTTCATCGCGCAGCACGGGTCAAGCAGGTTTGAGGATTGGAGCGAAGCCCAAAAAGAGCGCATTCACAACCGTGCAGGATATCGAAGGCTTCAGGGAGATACAATCTTCTACCTCGTATATCCAGGTGTATTCAAGGCCGAACTCTGCAATGGCGGAGATCAAACAGCTATCGCGCGTCACCTACGTGAAAGGGGACACCTGATATCCAACGGGCCTAATGAACTATCCAAGGGACATAAGCTACCGCGCGAGGGAATAACCGTACGCTTCTACACGATCAAAGCTTCAATTCTAGCTGACAGTTTTGAGGATTCACCGTTTGAGACCGCTCAGGATGACGCAACCTTGTAACCATATGAAGTTGTAGCAACATATCGCAACCCAGCCAGTAAAAAAACAAGTAACTCCGTAACCATCTCTGAGGTTACACGTTACGCCACTCAATCCGACCCTGTAACTCAAAGACTCTAGGGCCACTAGTGGTTACGCTGGTTACAAGGGTTACACACGAGATCTCAAGGGCAAGCTCTCGACTGTGCTCAGACCAAAACAAAGGGCCGGGGTGATCCCCGGCCCTTTGTTTTCCTACTGGCCGTCTACAGAGACAGGCCTCGTGTCCGGATTCTGCCTTCAGCAGGGGCAAGCTTTTTCACCTTTTCTGCCGCCATTTGACGTTCAGCATTCAAGCGGAGGAGTTCGTTCCAGTCCTTGCCCTCTTTTGGGAGAAACCGCTGAGCTGTGGGAACTTCTCGCGCAATACACCTTGCTTGCTGATCGCCAGCGACATCGTTATCCTGGGCCACGAAAACGGATTTGCCCTCTAGGTAGGGCTTCAGCCGCTCGGGCGGCATATTCCCCCCCGTCGCGAGTATCGTGCTCTCAGGCACCATTGCCTTGAGGCTCAACGCGTCAATCGGGGCCTCGGTCACAAACACCTTGTCATCAGCTCCGGGCAGGACGAAGGGAAGTCCCCCCTGGCCCAAGGTCTGCTTGAATGGCCGGTCGCCCGTTCCCCGCTTGAAGACTCCAGACTCCTTGTCCCGCGCGAAGACACAATTCGCCCGGCCATCGCTGAAAACAAGGCCTTTCTCATGCGCCCAGTCCACGATGCGTGCCGGGATTTTCCGCACTTCGCACAGATAATGCCGGGCACGCTGCCACGTCCGCTCAACGGCTTCAGGCATGCGGAACGGCTCCCGCACCACTGCCTCTGTGATTTTGAATGCTCGACGCGGGGCCTGTCTCGCCAGGTCGGCGGCGAGGCACATTGCCGTCTCCCTTTCCCCCAAGGCTTCCGCGAGGTCGCGCACAGCGAGCTTGAAGTCCTTTTGGCCATAGCCAGAGAGGTACATGGTGAGGTTGATGGCCCCCTTGCCTCCTCTGCCGGTGGAGTTGTCCACCCAAAGGGAGCCGGTGACGCCGATCTTTGCCCCATCGGGCAGCTCGAACTTGCGGCTTTTGTAGTTCGGTTTGCTATCAGGGCACTCTTGGCCTCCGTACATACGCGTGAGCACCTCGCATGGATCAACCCCGCGCACCTTGTCTGCTTCGATCTGGAGAAGATCACGCTCCAGGCTCAGGGCTGAATTGGCGAGCCGCAAATCCTCGGACTGCTTCTTGAGCATCGCGTTCTCTCTGGCCAAGGTTTGCACAACGGGTTCGGCCAGTTCTCGTTGGGCCTTGGCGGCGTTGTCCGCCGTGGCAAGGGCATAATCTTGGAGTTTGGAGTCCGAAATACGTGCGAGCTTGCCGGGCATTTCAGGCAACGCGACACTCGCAGGCTCCGGCAGCCCCGGTGCTCTTCCGCTCTGGGTCAATGCATAGAACTTGGAAACGTCTTTGTGCTTGGCGCGGGAGCCTTCAAGCCCCCTCTGGATGCCCAGGTGGGCAACGGCCTTGGCGTAGTCGGTCTGCAGTTCAGACAGGGTATGGCGGGTGCCCCCGAACAGCGCGCGGCAGTTGAGCTTGCCGGTGTCGTCCAGGGGCACAAGGACAAATTGGATGTGTGGGGTCGCCTCATCGAGGTGCAGCACGGCGCTGACAACACGATCCCCATACTTCTGCGTGAGCCAGGTCTTTGAAGCTTCAACCCAGTCCTCAAGCCGGTCAGGTTCGTACGCGCCGTACTCCTGGGCATTGCCCGGACGGAAATACTCCGGGCTGGCGGACAGAATGCCCTCAACGGCCAGAACAGCATTCTTGCGTATGGTCTGTTCACCGATGCGCTCTCTGACTGCATGGGCCAAATCAAGCCCTGGCGCGCCGATCACGGAACGGTTGTTCCGCAACCGCTCCGGGTCGGCGTTTGGAGTCTCGCGCTTGCGCGCATTATGCTCCCCTGCTCCTCCGATGGCTCCCCATGACTTGAGCTTGGCGATGCGCAAGACTGTGTAGGCTGGCATAGCGCAGACCATCACCCACAGCGGGTGCTACTCAGATTCCTTCACAAGCTCAGCCTCAAGCCAGGCTGGCTTTCCTTTCTTATTCTTCTCAATTTTGAGTCGGTAAAGCCCACCGACAACACCATCATCAGAGAAATCAATTCTTCCGTCCTTCGGCGTGTAGCGCTTGGCTGCATCCCGGAATGCGCTTACGCGGAAGCGCTCGCCCGTCGCGGGGACGGTGAAGAAGCATTGCAGGTTCACGCTCTTTCCCCAGACCTTGAAATCAAGGGTGGCTTCAAACTCTCCGATGACGGGCTCATAGGCATAGTCACGAGGCTCGAGTCCCAACTCCACGGCCTGATCGTAAGTCAACGCTCTCATACTTCCTCCATTCCTACAGGTTCACGTTTTCCCTGCCGGAGGCATGCGCCCCGCGCAGCGGCGAACGGACAATTGCGGAGCAATTGTGGAGTGAGTCCACATTTGCCTTTCACATGCCTTATCTATGCCCTGGCGCAGAGCAAATGACGATGAAGCCTGTAGAAACACAGAGTAATAGCGAGTATTCACACCCAAGAACTATGGGCTGAGGGCATTGACCCTGGCATCTGGTTTCGGCATGAACATAGGATGAAATAGGACAAAAGTTATGCGGATTCATAACAAAGGAGTCGCGTATGAGCGCAGTTAACTTGCCAAAAGCACAAAGCGGAATCGATCCAGAAAAGCTGGACAATTTTACAGAAAAACAAACTGCTGTCATTTATGAGCAGCTATCTCGAAGAGAGCTAAGCAAGGAGCAACTCGCAGAAATTATGAAGAAGTCTCCAGATTTCGTTGGTGGGTTTGTTGAAACTGTAAAAGACATAAACAGGACGGCAGCAGGGCTGACCGATGCTCACAAACAGGCTCTCGGGAGTCTCAATATAGTAGAATCTTTTGTCGCTCCGTTGAACGTTTTAGCGAAAGGATGTCGTACGACAGAAGAGCGGATTGCCATAGCTGGTAATATTCAAAATGTAGTTTTCAAAATATGCGACACAGCGGATGCCATTTACAAAGAGCATAATAGAGCCGCTCAAGAGCTCAAAAAAGATCTCGGCTTTCTTGCATTGGCCTTACTTGCTGCATCTTTGCTTGGTGCACGTCGTTAGTACAGTGGCACAAAAAATGATGCACAAACAACGCAAGAACTACATATAACAACAGTCGGTACAAGCAATGCCATTGAAATACACCAAATTCCAGCCATGCGATGAATGCCACGGACATCAGTGGTTCATCCAGAATGAAGACTATCTGGCTTTTTTGGTCGCCAGACTTCTTATTGGACAATACAGGCATGTCCAAAGAATTCTTCTAGATGGAAATACCCTGCCTGCACCATCGATCAGCACAACAGGTGTTGATGACCTTGTTAACAAAATGACAGCAACGTCCGCTGAGGCAATCTATCACCGCGATGGTTGGGTTTTTCAAATGATCACTTGGATCGCTGCAAAACTAATTGAACCACAATTGATGTCTGCCCCACCACAATCGCAATCTGCTATGGCGGGTATAGACAATTTATTCGTGCGGGTAAGCGAGAACAAAGTGACTCAAATCGTGATTGGGGAGGACAAGGCAACGATTAATGAGCGGGACACGATACGTGATCAGGTCTGGCCGGAATTGAGGAATTTTGAAACAGGACGACGCGATCACGAATTACTTAATGAAATAACACCAATACTAGAACGCTGCGGAAGTACTATTAATGTTGATGAGTGCTTAGTAAATTTATTTTGGGAACAAATCAGATCTTATCGCGTGTGCGTAACAGTAAAATCTGACATGGATATCGCAGCACGGAAAAAGTTATTTAAAGATTTTGAAGCTGTTGCAACTGGACACATCAGCAAACGATGTGCAGACACATTTGTAGTCGGAGCACTACGACAGTGGATGGATTCATTTTGCGACAAAGTAATAAATGAGTTACGGAGGAGTAATGTTTGATAATATAACAAGAGCAGTTATCACAGGAGCAACTCCTTTAAGTGGTGTAAATATGGAACGCCTACCACAAGAATTAACTGCAGCATATGCCAAGATTGTAGCGTTTAGGGTTGCAGAACATTACAGCGACGGCTTCAAAGCTGAAGTTGAGAAAATTGAGCGCATTGGTAAAACATATTTAGCCCTACTCATTTCATGCAGAAATGAGCATTTTCAATCAATCGCGTTTGTTGCGGCATCAGCATACTCATTAGTTGCTTCTTATCGCAATGAGATCAGATCTGACGTGTTTGATCGTGATTCTGTGTGTCCTCTGTGCACTTCCACATTGCTTTACATTCTTGCTGATGCTGTTAGCGACGCCGCGGAAGTCGCCCTTCGCATACCTGACATTGAGGCCCCCTACTCCACCCATGACAGAATTTCTCATTTCGTTAGGAGACTTGCGCTAGGAAAGCTATCCGAGATAACTCAGGATACGATTCCGGTTCCCGTTGAAGGTTCCCACGACGCTCTTGCCACGATCACTCTCTACAATAACTGCCTGATTGGTCTGCAAAAGTTGTGCTTGGCATTGTTAGGAGATGATAGCAGCTCTTTTGATGCTGCCATCCATATTCTTAACAGAACAAAAATATTGGCCGTTGAAGATATAAGTTACAATTTAGAACACGACACGCTTGGAGTTGGCATCTTCTCAACATTTCCTGGTCCTTTCATTACGTCGTCACTACTATCGATAGCCGCAGAAAGGCTATACTTACATTCACTTATGAATGTACCAGCCCCGGACGCCCGGTTTGCAGACTCATGGAACGAACAAATAAAAAAACTTTCGCGTTCTCGACCATACATCTGGCCCAACCATGCAAGGGCAATACATGGAAATGGCGTTTTGAGATCCGGAATTTCTGCTGTTTTTAGCTTGCCTACAGGAGCAGGAAAAACAACTCTGTCAATTTTAAAAATCGCTTCTTCACTTGTTGCTGGTGGTAAAGTCATATTCCTGGCCCCAACTCATGCTCTTGTTCAGCAGGTGTCTAATGAATTACGTACTACATTTCCAGAATATACAGTTAAGAATGCAGTCATTGATGGTGAATATGTCGAAACAGAGGATGCTGTTTTAGCTGATATTGCGGTCATGACTCCTGAACGCTGTCTTGCGTTTCTGATGTTCTATCCATTAGCATTTGGACAAGTACGACTTGTCGTGTTCGATGAATGCCATATTTTACATGCAAGTGATTGGAGTCATTCTTATCGCGCTAGCGACTCCATGATGTGTCTTCACCGTCTTTTTGAACACGCTCCGCAGGCAGATTATTTTTTGTTATCTGCGATGGTTGCCAATACCGTTGATATTGCTGGCTGGATTGCGAAAAGAATCATTCGCCCATGCTATCCAATTCAGGATGAATGGAAGCCAACCAGGCAGGTTAAAGGCTGCATTGTTTATCAAAAATCAGACATAAATTCCCTTAACGGACACCTCATTGAAGATCACAACGATGCTGTCAAAGTCAGCAGGAAGCGGCCTGGAAGCGCAGTCAAGGAGAAGTTAAGCATTCAGCCATGGGCATTTTTCGGCTTGAATCAAACCTGGAATACCACCAAAGTGATTGACTACTTGGCGCTCCCGATTTCTGCTAAAAATGCCATGCTTGGTGCCAATGATTACTGGAAGCTATCACCAAACAAAAACATCGTTGCAGCCTCTTTAGCAACGACACTTTACAATGCGGGAGTTAAAACTCTAATTTTTGTTCAGCAAATCAACCATACTCAATCTATTGTTGCCAATATCCGCAAGCAAACTGATGCGAACATTAAACACACCGTAGCTGAGCAGAATCTGTTGCTAAAGATTCGTGATGAGCTCGGTAGCCTTGATATTTCCTATACACCACAAGATGGTGTTGCCGCCTGTCACCATGGCTTGCTTTTAAAAGATGAAAGAGAACTAGTCGAATCACTGTTTCGCCGACCAGACGGCATTGGAGTACTTGCTGCAACACCAACCTTAGCACAAGGGATGAATTTGCCTGCTGAGGCTGTAATCCTTGCTGGAGATGAGCGATGGGATGTTGAACAAAATAACCAGGAGTCCCTTGAAGCCCATGAGCTATTGAATGCTGCAGGTAGAGCCGGGCGTGCAGGGCTTAGCGCTAAAGGCTTTGTACTTGTTATACCTAAGCGTGTAGTTTCTCTGGAGTACTCAAATAATGGTGGAGCCTCAATTGGGAAGGAATGGACTGAATTAAAAGATCGAACTTTTTCTAAAAGTGACCAGTGCCTCACTGTGGTTGATCCATTAGAAAAATTGCTAGATTCGGTTCAAGACAAAACGCTATCCGATGAAGCAGCAGCACATTACCTCTTTAGGCGTATGCCATTCAGGGAAGGCCATGCTGATGTCGAAAGCATTAGGGACACGTTAAACAACTCTCTAGCTGCATTCGTAGCAATAAAGAAAGGGCAAAACGAAGCGTTTATTCAAGCTGTCGAAGCAACAATAGAAGCAAGTCATGACATACGTGATTTTGATGCTGTAGCTGATACTCCATGGATGGGGGCACTGGCCACAGAGATCGGCGTCGACACAGATGTTGTTGCTAAAATTTTTGGTAAACTTGATGGGCTCGACCCTGAGTATAATGTTTATGAGTACCTTGATTGGGCAAACAATTCTGGAATCCTGCTATTGTTATCCAGACCAAGCTCACATTCTGATATTGTTAATACACTCACAACGAAACAAGAGAAAAATCAAATCGCCCCACACTTCGCAGCATATAAGCGGCTAGTAGAAGGCTTGAAAGCGTGGTGCGGTGGATCCACTTTAATTGAGTTAAGCAAATTCATGCTTGAAACAACGAAGACAAAAGCCTACTGCAAAAACTCAAGAAAACTCGCGATAAAATGGGCCCCAGAAGTTGCGTATGCCTTAGGTTCTGTTGCAAGGATGTATAAATATAAATGTGAGGCTGAGGGAATTCCGATGCCTTTATGCCTTGCGACCCTTGCATCACTTATTCGTCATGGTATGGATTCTCCCGAGAAGCTGGCCCTGCTCCATATTCACGATTATCAGTTCACTCGCCGCAAAACGCACAACTTATACCACGAATTCGCCGATAGAGTCTCTCTAGTTGACACCTATGCTTCATTTCGTGATGTATTAAAGGCAGTAAAGGATGCCTATCATAGGCATATACGCGCTGAGTTTGATAAACCACAAACCTAACGCTTAGTTAAACTAGTTCAACAATCCATTATGTTGAGACACTATCATCGCAACAAACAGGTTAACCCTGGGCGAGATGGGATTGAGAAGCCATCTGTCCAAGGGCTAGCGATGAGTTGAGACTCTGATGGATTATTGGGGGAGTAGGTCACAACCACGCCGCACGCTCGTGTCTAATCGTGCGCGAGCATAAACGCACTCCGTGTGGGGAATGGTGTGGGGAAAAGAAAAAGGCCTTACGGTGATTACACCGTAAGGCCTTGATCTTTCTGGTAGCGGGGGCAGGATTTGANNAGCTACCGTACTGCTCCACCCCGCGACACGTCGATGCGGCGTTCCCCGCGTCGAGAAGGGGTATGTAGTCCCCAGCCCCATCCCTGTCAACGCTTATTTACACCGCCCCGGAAATTTCCTATACCCCGGCCATGCCAAACACCCAGAGCGTCTCCATCGTCATCCCCGTGTTCAACGAAGAAGAAAACCTGCCCAGGCTCTTTAGCGAAATAGCCAGCGCCATGCGCCCGCTTGAGCGCACCTGGGAGGTGGTCTTTGTGGATGACGGCAGCACTGATCGCAGTCTTGCCGTACTGAAGCACCTGGCTCAGGACAACGCCGAGGTGCGCTACCTCGCCTTTACCCGCAACAGGGGGCAGTCCGCCGCCTTCTGCGCCGGGTTCGACGAAGCCAGCCACCCCATCGTCGTCACCCTCGACGCGGACCTGCAGAACGACCCCGCCGACATTCCGGCCATGCTGGCCCTGTTCGACCAAGGCTATGGCATGGCCATAGGCTGGCGCAAGAAGCGGCAAGACACCTTCAGCAAGCGCTACGCCTCGAAAATCGCCAACGCCATCCGCAACAGGATTACGCGGGAAAGCGTGCGCGACACAGGCTGCTCGCTTAAGGTCATGCGGCGCGACATGCTGGTGCGCATTCCCCGCTTCAAGGGCATGCACCGCTACCTGCCCACCCTGATGAAGCTGGAGGGCGCCACCGTGGCCGAAATGCCCGTGAACCACCGCGAGCGGCACATGGGCGTGAGCAAGTACGGCAACTGGGAGCGCGCCGTGGCGGGCGTGCGCGACCTTTTCGGCGTGCGCTGGTTGCAGGACCGCCACTTCGGCTACGAGATCCGCGAGAAGAACCGCTAGGACTGCGCCTTGGGGCCAAGGGCCTCGCGCACCTTGGCTTTCAGCTCGGTGAGGTCCACGGACTTGACCACATAATAGTCTGCGGCAATGCTCTTGAGGTCGTGCTGGAAGGTGTCGTAGGCGGTGGAAAGGATGACCGGCACATGGACGCCGCCGGTGCGGATGTGCTGCAGCAGGTCCAGCCCGCACTTGTCCGGCCCCAGGCGGATGTCCAGAATCACCACCTGCGGAGCCTCGCGCGCCATGAGGCCCAGGATGGGCTCCTCGCCGTCGGAGGTGGCCACGCTGTAGCCCTCATCCTCCAACTCCTCCTGATACAACATGCGGATGTGCTTTTCATCGTCGATTACAAGAATCTTCGGCTTGTCCATACTGTCGCTCCTCTGGGGGGAAGGGCTTCTCTTACTTTGAACTGTATATCCCCATTTTCCGGGCGGTCAACAGAATAATGGCGCCGGGCCACACGCCTTGACAACCCGCCCCGCCAGCGGGCACCACAAGGCAGCCAATTTCGCCGCCGCGACAAGGAGAACCCCATGATCACCGTTTTTGTGGAGCCGGACAACGAGACCCACACCTTCGAGCGCCACAACACCGTGCTCATGCTGCAAAAACGCCTGGGCCTGCGCGTCAACGACGCCCTGATCATCCGGGGCGGCACGCTCCTCACCCCGGACGACCGCCTCATCGACGGCGACGAAATTCGCGTCCGCAAAGTCATCAGCAGAGGATAACACCCAGCCATGAAATGCCGCAAATGCAAGGCCCCGGCAGAAATCCCCCTGCCAAGCCACAACACCGCCTTCTGCCGCGACTGCTTCGCCGCCTACTTCACCGGCCAGGTGGAAAAGGCCATCCGCCGCCATGGGCTCATCAATCCCGGCGAGCGCGTGCTGGTGGCCCTTTCCGGCGGCAAAGACTCGCTCAGCCTGATGCTTGAGCTTTCGCGCCTGGGCTACGACGTCACCGGCCTGCACGTGGACCTGGGCATTCCCGCCTCTTCCCCGGCGGCGCGGGCCAAGGTGGCGGGCTTCTGCGAACTGCACGGGCTCAAATTGCGCGTGGTGGAGCTTATAAAAGAGGGCCTGCCCATTCCAGACGTGAAGCGCTACATCAACCGGCCCATCTGCTCGGCCTGCGGAAAAATCAAGCGCCACTGGTTCAACCGCGTGGCCCTGGAAGACGGCTTCCAGGTGCTGGCCACTGGCCACAATCTGGACGACGAGGTGGCGCGGCTGTTCGCCAACACCCTGCGCTGGGACGCGGGCTATCTTTCAGACCAAGGCCCCTGCCTGAACGCCGAAAACGGCTTTGCCCGCAAGATCAAGCCCTTGTACCGGCTTTCGGAATTCGAGACCGCCTGCTACGCCTTCCTGAACGGCATAGAGATCCACTCCGCGCCCTGCCCTTACAGCGGCAAGGCCAGCTTCACCGGGCACAAGCGCCTGTGGGCGGATCTGGAGCACCAGAGCCCGGGCTCGAAAATCTCGTTTTACGACGGCTTCTTGAAGCGCGGCCGCCCGGCCTTCGCCCAGGTGGAGCTGGAGGCGGGCGTGACCCTGGCCCCCTGCGAAAGCTGCGGCTCGCCCACCAGCACGGGCATCTGCGGCGTGTGCCGGCTTGGCATCGCCGTGCGCGAGCGCCGCGCCGCCGACCCGGAACGCCAGTAGCGCGGCCAGGGGGCAGCCAGCGTGCCGCCAAGCGCATCCCCGGCCGTCAGCGTCTGCCTGCCCTGCCGCAACGCGGCCAGCAGCCTGCCCGCCGCCCTGGAAAGCCTGCTGGCGCAAACCCTGCCGGACTTCGAGATCATCGCCGTTGACGACGGCAGCGACGACGCGACCTGGGAGGTGCTGTGCGCCTTTGCCGGGCGCGATGCCCGCCCCCAGCGGGAAAGCCGCATACGGCCCTTTCGCCTGCCGCACCAGGGCGTGGCCCTGGCCTGGAACGCCGCCGTGGCCCTGGCGCGCGCGCCGTTCATCGCCCGCATGGACGCCGACGACCTTTGCCTGCCCGAACGCCTGGCGCTGCAAGCCGCCCTTCTGCACGCCGAGCCGGACCTCGACCTCGTGTCCGGGCTGGTGCGCTTCGGCGGCGACCGCGAAACCCGCCTGGGCTACGCGCTGCACGTGGACTGGCTGAACAGCCTGCTCACCCACCAGGACATCAGCCTGGGCCGCTTTGTGGACTCGCCCCTGGCCAATCCTTCGGTCATGTTCCGGCGCGAGGCCTGGGAGCGCTACGGCCCGGCGCGGGCCAACACCGGCGCAAGCGGCTGCGCCCCCTTCCCGGAGGACTACGAGCAGTGGCTGCGCTGGCTTTCGCTTGGGGCGCGCATGGGCAAGGTGCAGGCCCCGGTCATTGTGTGGAACGACCCGCCCACGCGGCTTTCGCGCACGCAGGACGAGTATGGCGCGCAGGCCTTTGCGCGCATCAAGGCCGGGTATTTGTGGGACTGGCTGCAGGGGCGCAACCCGCAGCACCCGCGCGTGTGGGCCTGGGGCGCAGGCCGGGAAAGCCGCAAGCGGCTGGAGCCGCTGTGTGCGCTTGGGCTGGTCATAGAGAATTACGTGGACATCGACCCGCGCAAGGTGGGCCAGCGCGTGCACGGCGTTCCCGTGCTTGGGCGCGAGGCCGTGCCGCCCTGCCCGTCCGCCGCAGCGGCCCACACAGCGTCCGTCCACACAGCATCTGACCAAACAACGCCCGTCCACACAGCGCCCGACGCCGCGCCCTTCATCCTGGTCAACGTGGGCTCGCGCGGGGCGCGCGAAGAGATATTGCAGTGGCTGGCTGCGCGGGGGTATGCGGCGGGCGAGGGGTGTGTGGCGATGGGGTGAGGGGGGAACAATAAATTGTTTTAAACGAACAATATGCCCGCAATCCCGGCATTAATTAATCCAAATTGCGAGATCTGCGAACTCACCCGCGAAGCGCTTTATATTCGCATGTCCAATCGCAATGCCAACGCTCGTTAAGGTAAGCCTTCCCATTGACGAACTTTCCCAACAATCAAAGATGTCTGCCATATATGGACGAACCTCAATGCATTTATCTCTTATCTCGGTTTCGCTCATCTTTCCGAGTTCAAAGAGAGCAGAAATCTTACTCCGATCTTCCTCGGTTACCCCTACTTCTTCAAACTTCTTAGATAGCCCATCTTTATTAAGTGCATTTACCTGCGTCTTGCTAGGGTCATTAAGACAGCCAATAAAGAACTGCTGATCGAGCCCAAGAGAAATGCTTCTATCTACCACTTCTTTTTGATCAAAACCCTTCAAAAAAAGGCCTTGATAAGTCGAGCCTAATATTGATGCAAGCGCATTGGGAAAAGTTCCTACTGAGCCACAACCGGCATACTCAAGATGCTGGAATGCAGCCTGATTTTTAACAATTTTAGAGGATAGCGGAGCAATAAACTTATCAAAATACTGACCAAGCAAATCGTGATTGCCAACACTGAGATGCTGAGTGTACCCGAACAGAAATTTTACTGCCAACACAGCCAACTGGCTGTCTGTAAGTTTTGGCGCAGTACTAAGAGCCTCGTTGAGCACGATTTGCAATATATTACGCTGCTGTTGTTTGCTCCTATCGACGAGGAGATCAACAAGCAAATCACCGAGTGCTTTATCACCAGTCTTAGCATATTCCTTCTGAACAGTAAAAAGAGCGTATTGAAAATCTGGGTTATGTGCGTTCCCAATACCCTCAGGATGTTCCTTCTGTAGTTTCGAAAAAAACAACTCTGTAATTTCTTCGACTCTTGCTTTCGCTGTTGTCTCTGCGACCTGAGACAATTTCAGAAAATTTGCCTGATAAACATCAATCGCAATTTCCTTCGCATCTGCATAAGAAATACCTTGATTAATAACGATTGTTTGTCCTTGCAAATTTGTGGAACTGTCTCCCCCCTCTTGTTTCTGATTATGATCTTTTATCATCTCGACCTCCAAAGTGAATATCACCGCCGGCCTGCATATTGGTCGAGTTCTTCCCAGACTTTTGAATCTGAGCCGCTTTATGACGGGTAAAAAGGCACCGACAGACTAGGCCTATAGCAGCAACACCAATACCACTAAACACCCACTCTGCATCCTTAGACAGCCATAACCAGACAGAATTAGCCATAGTAAACTTCTCATTATATCATTTGCGAAATACAGTGAAAAGCGAAGGGGCATTCTTTGCACCCTGAACAGACCCAACCGATTAACGCATATTCACATACTACGCACACTCGCACAGCGCAATACTGACAAGCCATACTTCTGCCCTGCGTCCTCTCAACCCCTTGCCCCCCCGGCCTCCATCTCTGGAAACCGGGCGGCGCTTCTTCATCTCCCCCGCACGCCCCCTACCCCGGCTGCTGCTCCCATATGAAGTGCTCCAGGTGCTGCACCGCCGCAACGGTTTGCAGATTTTCGGACCACGTGAAGATGGACAGCCGCCCGTCCTGCGAGACCACGAACACGTCCGTGCCGCGATTGGCGTTGACGAAGCGCGCCGCCGACTGGTGCCGCATCCCCCCCAAATCCGCCAGGGAAACGCGCGTACGCAGGTTGCCGGTCACCGCGTTCAGCGTCGCCAGGTGGAATTCCTCCGGCCCATACAGCAGCTTGGCCCCAAAGCCGTGCAGCCGCAGGCCCAGGTCCATCACCACCGCGCCGTCCACCCGCCCCAACTCGCCCACGCGCCGGAACAGCGACTCGCTTAAAGTACGCAGAAAATGTGCGGCCTCATACTGCTCCCGCAGGGCCCCCAGCGCCGCGCAACTGCTGCGGCCAGAGAGCAACTCCTCGTAGCTGCGCGTGGCCTCGCCCACCAGAGACTTGAAGTTCTGCACGCTGTTGTGCAGCACGCGGGTGCTCGGCTCGTCGAAACAAAAGCGAAAACGCACCCCGCTGCGCCAGGAGTCGTCATCCGGCGGCACCAGCACCAGGCTGCCCCCGTGGCCGTGCATAATCATAGTGGTTATGACGCGGATGAGTTGCGAGGGCGCATTGCCATGGCGGCCCAGGTCGTCTTCCTTGCCCAGGGTGTGCGCCACCAATTGCCCAAGAGATTCCTCGTCTGCGGCGGCAGGAATGCTGGCCTTGCCCTGGTGCAGCAGCGCCAGCACCCGCCGCGCGCGCGAGGCCAGCAGAATGCCGTTCCCGGCAATGCGCAGCCGCAGCAGCCCCTCCGGCTCAGAGTCCAGAATGCCCCAGACCTCCAGCCCCTGCGGGCCGCCATGCACCGCAAGCGGGCTGCGCGGCGAGGCCGTGAGCAGGGCCACCAGATTCCGCACATTCACATGCACCGGTTTGGTGAAGCGGCGCGAGAGCGGCACAGACTCCGGCGAGCACAGGCTCAAGGTGCCGCGCACCTGCCGACCTTCCTCGACTTCCAGGCTGGCCCAAAAGCACACCGTGCACAGCTGCGCCAGTTGCTCAGCATCGGCCTGGAGCGCGGCGGCACGGTTCTGCAGCCCGGGGCCGGAATCGCGCATGGCGGTGACAAAAATCGAATCGTTCTTGAAGATGCTGCTGTCCATGCGCCCCTCCGAATCCATGACTGGCTGTGGCCTGTGTACTCTGCTTGCGCGCGTCTGCGCAAGGGCGCACAACGCAAAACCGCCCGGCCTCCTGCCCCGGCAAAGGGGGGGCGGAAACCGGGCGGCGCATGTTCACGTCTTCGTTGACGTCAGCAGATTCTCGGCAACTGCTCGCCTTCCAGCATGCCCAGCAGGCGCTTGCCGCCCAGGCCCGTCTTGAGCAGCACCCGGCCCGGCGTATCCGGCTTCTCGTTTGCCAGCACGGTGCCGATGCGCTTGGCCCCCGTGCACAACGGATTGGCGAGCATGAGTTTGAGCGCCGCCTCGGCTTGCGCTTCCGGCAAAATGCACAGGAATTTTCCCTCGTTGGCCAGGTACAGCGGGTCGAGCCCCAGCAGGGAGCAGCCGCCGCGCACCTCCGGCTTCACGGGAATGTCGTCCTCAATGATCTCGCAGGTGACGCCGGAGGACAGCGCAATCTCATTCAGGGTGGTGGCCAGGCCGCCGCGCGTGGGGTCGCGCAGCACGTGGATGTCCGGCAGGGTGCGCAAAAGCGTTTCGATGGCGTGGTTCAGGCTGGCGCAGTCCGAGAGCACGGGCGTTTCAAAGGCCAGGCCCTGGCGCGTGGACAAAATCGCCAGGCCGTGGTCGCCCAGGGTGCCGGTGATAAAAATGGCGTCGCCAGGCGCGGCGCGGTCGCCGGAGGGCACGGGGTCCACAATGACCTCGCCGATGCCGGTGGTGTTGATGAAGATCTTGTCCGCTGCGCCCTTGGGCACCACCTTGGTATCGCCGGTGACGATCCAGACCCCGGCAGCGCGCGCGGCAGCGCCCATGGATTCCACGATGCGCTCCAGGTCGGCCATGGGCAGGCCTTCCTCAATGAGGAAGCCGCAGGTGAGGTAGCGCGGCACTGCGCCCATCATGGCCACGTCGTTCACCGTGCCGTGCACGGCCAGGCGGCCTATGTCGCCGCCGGGGAAAAAGATCGGGTCCACGGTGAAGGTGTCGGTGCTGACGGCGATTTTGCCGGGCAGGGAAAGCACCGCGCCGTCGTTCATGCGCCGCAGTTCCGGGTTGTCGAAATGCTTGAGGAACAGCTCGCCGATGAGCCGTTGCGAGGCCTTGCCGCCGGAGCCGTAGTCGAGAAGAACCTTGTCGCTCATCAGCTAATCCACCTGGTATTTGTAGTAGGCCGCGCACGAGCCCTCTGTGGAGACCATGCACGGGCCGACGGGTTTGGCGGGCGTGCAGGCGCGGCCGAACAGGGGGCACTGGTTGGGGGCGAGCTTGCCTTTGAGCACCTCGCCGCATTTGCAGCCCGGCAAGGGCGGGCAGTCCACAATCTCTATGCCGAAGTCGCGCTTGGCGTCGAAAGCGGCGTACTGCGGCGAAATTTCCAACCCGGAGCCGGGAATGAGCCCGATGCCGCGCCAGAGGGCGTCCGCCGGAACAAAAATCTCGGCCAGCATGGCCCGGGCCTTGGCGTTGCCTTCGTCGCGCACCACGCGGCGGTACAGGTTCGCCACCTCGGCCCGTCCGTCGCGCCTGCACTCGGCCAAAAAGAGCAGGGCCTGCAGGATGTCCAGCGGCTCGAACCCCGCAATGGCGGCGGCCCTGCCGTAGCGCGCAGCCACCGGCAGGTAGGGCTCCAGACCGATGATGGCCGACACGTGCCCCGGCAGGATGAAGGCGTCGATGTGGCTGTCCGGGTCGGAGAGGAGCACATCCAGCGCCGGGGGCACCAGCTTGTGGAACGAGAGCACGCGGAAGTTGTTCACGCCCTGAGCCTTGGCCATTTTGATGCTGGCGGCCACGCCCGGCGCGGTGGTTTCAAAGCCCACGCCCAGAAACACCACTGTGGCCTCGGGGTTCTCCGCCGCCAGCTTGATGGCGTCGGGCGGGGAATAGACCACGGCCACGCGCGCGCCGTCGGCCTGGGCGGCCTTCAAGGTGCGGCCACGGCTGCCGGGCACGCGCATCAAATCGCCAAAGGTGGCGATGATGACGCCGGGCTTCTCCGCCAGGTCGAGGAAGGCGTTGATCTCGGCCTCGTGCGTTACGCACACCGGGCAGCCCGGGCCGGAGAGGTGGACGATCTCCTTGGGCAGAAGCGAGCGCAGACCGCTGCGGAAAATCGCCACAGTGTGCGTGCCGCACACCTCCATGAAGCGCAGAGGCTGGCCGTTCAGGGCGGCGCAGAGCCGCTCGAGCACGCTTTTGCACAGGGTGGGGTCGTGGAACTGGTCGAGGATGTCGAGGCTCACGGGCGTATCCTTGTTTTGCGTGGCTTGGGTGGCACGGCCTGATTGGCGTGGCGCGGGCTGCTTGCGCCAGGGCCGCGCGCCTCCCGGCCCGAAGGACATACACCGAGCCGGGGCGCGAGTCCATGCCCGGCGCAAGGTTCGCGCGTGTCACTGCGGGGTTACGCCCGCTTCCCGTCCTGCGCGGCCAGCATTTTGACCTCCGGCGCGTACAAAAGATCGATGTCCGGGCAGCTTTGGCCATGCACGCCCAAAAGCGCGTGCAACTGGCCCCGGTGGTGGGTCTGGTGGTTCAGCATGTGCGCCAGGCACAGGGCCACGGGCAGGGCCTTGGGCGTGCCGTCGAGGGTGCGGAAATGCAGGGTCTCGGCCAGGCGCTCCGGGGCCAGCGCGCGAAAAAACGCCACCACGCGCTCGTCCTGCGCGCGCCGGGCGGCGATGTAGTCCGCAACCTCCGGGCAGGGCACAGCGGCAACGCTCGCAGGGGCCTCGCCCCCGCCGCCCAGCCGGTGCAGCCACAGCCTGTCCGCCAGGAGCAGGTGGTTGGCTATGCCCTGCATGCTGCCGAAATTCATGGCGCAGGCCTGCGTCCATTGGGATGGGGCAAGCTTGGCGAGTTCCGCGTTCACAATGCCGTTGGCCCATTGCCCGGCCAAGGCCTGGGTGAGGAAAAGCCTGTGCATGGGGCAAACCTCCGCGAAAAATGGGTGCAGCGCCCGGCGGGCGAAGGGGAAACCGGAACAGACGGCGTAAAAAAAGGCGGAAGCCGAAGCCTCCGCCCTTCAAGAATCAAATCGGCGCGGTTGTTACACGCAGCCGG
The DNA here is from genome assembly GCA_002422505.1 of Desulfovibrio sp. UBA6121. Classification (GTDB taxonomy): domain Bacteria; phylum Desulfobacterota; class Desulfovibrionia; order Desulfovibrionales; family Desulfovibrionaceae; genus Humidesulfovibrio. The sequence goes on along the minus strand of DIVX01000140.1, from coordinate 235 downwards.
TGGGCTTGGGCAGGCCAGCCATTTTGCAGGCGCCCTTGCCGGGGCCGGAGGGGAACAGCTCGTAGATCTCCTTCAGCTTGTATCCGGTCACCTTGGACAGGATGCGCACCATGGGAGCAATGCCGTTCTTCTTGTAGTAGTCCTGCAGGAAGTCGATGACTTTCTGGTGGTTCTCGGAGATGACGGGGATGCCCTCGCTCTCCTTGACGAACTCGACCCACTCGGGGTTCCATTC
>DIVX01000160.1 GCA_002422505.1 Desulfovibrio sp. UBA6121 | reverse complement strand
TGATCAGCTCGCCGATGAGGTTCATCAGATGGTCGAGCTTTTCGTGGTCCACGCGGATGGTGGTGGCGCCCTTCTGCTGCGGCTGCCCGGCCTCGAAAGCGGCCTGCGCGGCGGTGGGCGGCGGCGTGCCGATGGGCTTGCCTCCGGGCGCTGTGGCGGGCGCTGTGGGCGCGGCCTTGGCGGCGGGAGCCGGAGCCTTTGCGGCGGGCGCAGGCTTGGCGACCGGGGCAGGAGCAGGGGCAGGAGCAGACTCTACAGTGGGCGCTGGCGCAGCCTTGGACTTGTCGGGCGTGGGCGCAGCAGGCTCAAGGGTCTTGACCGCAGCCTTGGCTTCGGCCTTGGGCTCTGGCGCGGGAGCAGCCTTCCCGGCGGGCTTCGAAGCCGACGCCGGTGCGGCCTTGGCCTCCGGCGCGGCGGGAGCATCCCCACCCTTGATGCGCGCCAGGGCCGCAAAAACCATGTCCTTAAGAATGGAGATTTCCTGGGACAGGATGTCGAGCATGAGCTCGAAGCCCATGTCCGACTTGCGCGCCTGATCCACGAGACCCGCCGTGCGTTCGGCGTAGCTCTTGACCTCGGCCAGGCCCATGTAGCCGCAGGAGTTTTGCAGGGTGGTAAGGCTGCGGAACAGGCCATCGATGATGTCGCGCTGGGTGGGATCCTTGCGCAGCATCTCCAGGGCCATGTCCAGGCTCTTGTGCTGGTGCACCACGGCCTGCTCAAAAATAGCAATATCTTCAGGATCATAACCGTTTGAGGCAGCCGGTTCGCCAGGTGCGGCGTCCAGGGGCAGTGCGGCGACCTCAGGATCGGCCTCCCAGGCAGCGGGCTCTGCGGCGGGCGCTTCTGTTTCGACGCTCGGAGCAGACTGCGGCTGTGCGGCCATGCCGCCTTCGAACTCCGGCGCGAGTATGGCCAGATACTTCTCTGGAACCGCCAGCCCCCCGGCCTCGGTAGAGGCCTGCAACACAGCGGCCATCATGCTGATATCCTTAGGCGTGGCCTTGCCGCTTTCGATATCGATGCGGCCCAAAAGCTCCTCGATCAAATCGACGACGGCCAGCAGCAGGTCGATAATGCCCCGGCTGGTGCCCATTTCGCCCTTGCGCACGCGGTTCAGCAGAGTTTCAGCTTCGTGCGTCAGCGCGTTCAGGTCGCGGTAGCCGATGATGCCGCTGTTGCCCTTGATATTGTGGAAATAGCGGAAGATATCGTTGACGAGTTCGCCGCCGTCATCAGGGTTCTTCTCCAACTCCAGCAGGCCTTGATTGAGATTGCCCACCAGGTCGCGGGCCTCCTCCATAAAATCCGTCAGGTGCCCCTCGCCCACGGTGGTCAGGGCGTAGGGGGTGGGGTCGAAATCCGCTGCGGGCTCGTACACCACGTTCTGCCAGCGGATGGTCAGCGGTCCGGCAGGCGCTTGCGGGGCGGGGTCCAGGGCCTCAAGCTCGGCATAGGTCTCGGGCACCGGGTCAACCTCGGGCTCGGCAACGGGTTCGCTCTCCGGGGCTTCGTGCACGGGTGCGGGCTCGGTGGGAGCTTCGGCTTCGCCCGCCAGGGCGCTTTCAATGCGGGCTATAATATCCGTAGTGTCGACATCGCCCTCCTGGCCGGTGTTCTCCAGGTTGTCCACCATGGTGCGCAGGGCGTCCGTGGCGGCCAGAATGATATCCATGATGCCGGAGGTGACGGACATGGCGCCTTGGCGCAATTCGTCCAGGATGTTTTCGGCCTTGTGGGCCAGGCCGTTTATTTTGTGCAAGCCAAGAAAGCCCGATGCGCCCTTGAGGGAATGCATGGGCCGAAAAATCTCGTTCAGCAGACCGAGATTCTCTGGACTTTTCTCAAGCTGGAGCAGGTTGGGTTCAATCGTCTCCAGGTGCTCCTTGGCTTCGACAAAAAAGTCGGAAAGGATTTCTGGATCAAGATAATCCTGGCTCATTCAGATACCTGCCTGCTCTCGTTTTTCCGTCGTCCGACAACCATTCGCGCAAGGGAGAGGCCCAAAGCGCCCCGAAACCCGACGGAATCAGCCCAGGAGCATTTTTACGTTGCGAACCATCTTCTCCGGCTGGGCGGGCTTGACCATGTAGAGGTTCGCGCCCAGGGTCAACCCGGTTTCGATGTCCTTGTCCTGGCCTTCCGTCGAAAGGACGATGATGGGGATGTCCCGGTAGGCCTCCTGCTCACGGATGTTCTTGATGAAGGTGAAACCGTCCATGCGCGGCATGTTCACGTCGCTCACGATGAGGTCCACCTGCTCCGTGGCGTACAGCTTTTCCAGGCCGTCCAGCCCGTCTTCCGCCGTGGTGACCTTGAAGCCTTCCTTCTTCATGATGAAGGCCACAAGATTCCTTACAGTCTTAGAATCGTCCACAATCAGAATATGTTTAGGCATGTGTCCTTCCCCCTTGCAGCACGACCTGGACCAGGTTGTCGATGGACAGGATGCTGATGAGTTTTTCGCCGGACTTGTAAAGCCCCATGAGCAACTGCGCATTGACGCCGACGTTGCCTTCCACGTTCCATTCCAAATCTTCGCCGCTGGCCTTGTACATGGTGGACACGGCATTGATCATGAGTCCGATCTGCAACCCCCGGTGACGGCAAACCACAATGAAACGGTCCTCCTGCTCGCCGGGAATGCCCAGCAGCAGGCGCAGGCTCACCAAGGGCGTAACGCGTCCGCGCAGATTGATGATGCCTGCGATGCACGGAGGCGCCGAGGGCAGCTTGGTGGGCTTGACGAATCGGATGACCTCTTGGATCACCGTGATGGGCAGGGCATATTCGCGTCCCAAAAGCGAAAAGCTCACCAACCGGATGTCGGACTGGCTGCGCATCTTCTCGTCGGAATGCTCCTCAACCGCCGCGGCAGCAGCCCCAGGGGCCAGCCCGGCCACCACGTCCTCGCCGCGCGGGTCCAGCCTTTTGGCCTGGGCCAGCACCTTCTCGCGTTCAACGCCGAGGTACTTGTCCAAAAAGGCCTGCTCCGCGCTGGTCAGCGCGCGTCCCGCGTCGTCCACATCCGGCAGGCGGACATCTTCGACAAAATATTGTTCAGGCGTCTTCATGTGCGTCTATCTCTTTTGCCAGTTGCAGGTACTCCACGGCTCCGCGAGCCTTGGCGTCGATTTCAAAAATAACCTTTCCCCCGGCGCTCGACTCGCGAAACTTGGTGTCGAAATGAATGACCGTCTCAAACACCCGCTCGCCCAGCTTGTCGCGCATCATGCGCAGAATGCGGCGGCAGGCCGCCGTGCGCTGGTCGTACATGGTGGGCAGGGCCATGTAGCGAACGCTTCTGGGCAGCACCCGGTTCAAAAGCCGGATGGTGTCGAACAGGAGCCTGATTCCATACAGCGCAAGGAAATCGGTCTGTATGGGGATGAGCACCATGTCCGAGGCCACAATGGCGTTCACAAGCAAAATTCCCACATGCGGCGGGCAGTCCACAAGCACGTAGTCGTACTCCCCGCGCTTGGTGGCCAAAGCCTCCGAGAGGATAAGCCCCTTGTTCTTGCGCTCCTTCAGGTCCACTTCAAGCTCGGAGAGCCGGATGTGCCCGGGCACGAAGTCGAACCCGCCGGAGAGCCCGGTCTTCAGGATGCGCGTGAACAGCGCCGCATCCGCCGTCTCTGCCTGGAAAAGATCATAGGCCGTGGCCTCAAGCGTCTCCGGAAAGAAGGAGAGGTGCACCGAGGCGTTGGCGTGCGGGTCCAGGTCCATGACCAGCACCCGCTTGTTCAACAAGGCCAAGGCGGCGGCCAGATTCAGGGTGGTCGTGGTTTTCCCCACGCCGCCCTTCTGGTTTGCTATGGCTATAACCCTGGCGCTCAAATTTCACCCGGTCCGCTGGCCACATGCGCCCGCTTGCAGGCGCATCAGGCCTCCTTCTTGTACATGATGGCCCCGGGGTAATGGATGGGCTTGAAGGAGCGCGTGATGTTGTGCAGCGACTCCGAATGCCCGATGAGCAGGTATCCCCCCGCAAGCAGGTTGTCGTAGAAGGCGCCGATGACCTTGCGCTTCATTTCGTCGTCGAAGTAGATGATGACGTTGCGG